>DASZML010000343.1:0-6447 GCA_035551875.1 Rhizomicrobium sp. | reverse complement strand
CCTCCGCCAGAAGAATATGGGCCATTCGAAGCAGTCCCCTCCCCAGAATAAAGCGTATATCCGGTGGCCCGTAAATCCGGTTAACGATCTATGCCGGGCTTGGGCTTGAGGGGCCGCGGCGTTGATGATCCTATTCTGGACGCCGCGCGTTGAATCGCGGCACGGGAAAACAGATGGCTTCAGAGCGCTATACAAGGGACTTGGGATTGGCCGATCTGGAGCGGCGTGCGTTCGATATCGCGCGTCCCTCGCCGCAGCGTGTGCCCTTCATTTTCGCTTTCCCCCATTCGGGCCGTGTTTATCCTGACGGGTTTGTGGCGAGCAGCCGCCTCGGCGCGACTGCATTGCGACGCTCCGAAGACGCTTATGTCGACGAGTTGTTCTCTTCCGCTACACGGCTTGGCGCACCGGCTATCTCAGCGCGTTTTCCGCGCGCTTTTCTCGATGTGAACCGAGCGCCCAGCGAACTCGATCCCGCAATGTTCGATGGCGCATTGCAAATACCCTTCGATACGGCAAGCGCACGCGTTAATGCGGGCCTGGGTGTTATTCCACGGATCGTGCGCGACGGCGCAGAGATTTATCGTGGAAAAATTCCTGCGCGCGAAGCCAGCGAGCGTATTTCAAAGTTCTATAAGCCTTACCACACTGCGCTGAATGCGCTCATCGAAGACACGCGGCGCGAATTCGGAATTGCAATCATTGTGGATTGTCATTCAATGCCGTCAGCTGCGGCCGTTCCTGACATCGTGCTGGGCGACCGATATGGCATGTCGGCAGCGCATGCATTGATGCGCGGCGCTGAGCGAGCCTTTGAGCAATCCGCATTTACTGTGGCACGCAACGCACCGTATGCAGGCGGCTATACGACACATCTTTATGGGCGCCCGACGCTCGGAGTGCATGCGCTTCAAATCGAGATCAATCGCGCGCTTTATCTCGATGAGGAGCGCATTGAACGAGCGCCTGGTTTCGCGAATGTGCAAGCACGCATCGCTGAAGCTCTCGATGCTTTGACGATGGTCGAACCAGGGCTCGTTCGCGGTCCTCCTCGTCAGATGCCTTGGGCTGCGGAATAAAGAAAAAAGCCGCCAGCATAGCCAGCGGCGTTCTTCTAAAACTCTCACACCTTCAGGTGAACAGCTTCGTCCAGGTCGCGTCGTCCACTTCCTCGATCACGATACGGACATAGCAATAGCCGAGGACGTGGCGGAACAGGCGATGGCAAACCTTGCCGCGATAATGTTCGCGCTCGCCCATGCGGCTGCGCGGAATATCGACGTAGTCGCCGACATTCGGGATAAGGCCGAACCCCGCTTCATCTCCCATCACGAGATCGGCGGAGGTGCCGATCTCTTCGTATTTGTCTGAGCCCGCGGGACGGAAGGTGTAGTCGATCTCGTATTTCACGGCTGAAATCCTTTGGCAGATGAAGGTGGCGCATCGTTGAAGGGCTGGCGCTATCCCGTCAACCGCCAACCCGCCGCACATCTTTGTCAAATCCCCAGAAAAAAGGCCGCTCGCAAAACGAGCGGCCAAGTTCAGGGAGGAAACGCCCAGAAAGGGCGGCGGCAACACAATCGGAAGATCGTTATGCCGCGTTGCAGCAATATGCTCCAGAGAACCTGAGTCCGCAAGACCAAGCTTGGTAATTCTCTAACGAAATCAGGTACCTAAAATATAGGCAGCCTGCCGCCTTTATTTTGTGCAACGCAACAAAATCATTAATTGCAGAAGATTCTGGCGCATACGTCAGGAAATGATTGTCGCGGACCATTTGCCTTTGCTGGCAGCAACGCGAGAGTTACATGGCTGAACCGCCCCGGGCACAACGGGCAGATAAACAGTGCTCGCGTTGCGTGGCAGTCCAAATTCGGTCGCCCCCCTCCGTCCTTCGCGGCGTCAAACCCGCGAGCTAACTCAAGGAATGGGCTGGGTTGAAAGCCGCACCGCCTCTGTCGAAGATGCCGCCGCACAATTGGAGATTCTCCGCTGAGCACCGTCCGCTGCCAAGCCTGCGCCCATTCCCCAAGCAACAAGCGAACTCGCAGGTGCTATCGCCTGACGATGACGTGAGTAGGGAGCGCGCCGCAGCGGCGCCTCCGCGCGATCCTGTTCTCAACTATGAGCGCGTGCTCATCGTGACGGACGCGTGGGCACCGCAGGTCAATGGCGTCGTTCGCACATTGGAAATCACGGGTCACGATCTCGAAGTGCTCGGTCACGAAGTGCGCTACGCGACACCCGAAGGCCGCTTCACACTGCCGATGCCCAGCTATCCGGAAATTCGCTTGGCCATCATGCCGCGCAAATGGCTTGAGAAGGCGATCGACGATTTTCAACCGACCGCTATTCACATCGCGACCGAAGGCACGCTTGGCCTTTCCGCGCGCGCGATTTGCCTGAGGCGGAAAATTGCATTCTCAACATCGTTCCACACGCGCTTTCCCGAATATGTGAAAGCACGCTTTCCTTTCATTCCACTGGGCGCGGTCTATGCCTTTTTGCGTTGGTTTCATGGACCCGCAACGGCCATGATGGTGGCAACGCCATCGTTGATGCGCGAGATGCAGGGTCACGGATTCACCAATTGCCGTATCTGGTCGCGCGGTGTGGACGTGGATGTCTTCCGGCCAAACCCCGGCGCGGGAATGCCCTACCCGCGACCAATCTGGCTGTCCGTCGGCCGTGTTGCGGTCGAGAAGAATCTCGATGCTTTCCTCTCGCTTGATCTGCCCGGCACCAAGGTCGTGATCGGCGATGGCCCGGCGATGGCTTCGCTCAAGGCGAAATATCCCGACGCAAAATTCCTCGGCGCGAAGACCGGCGAAGACCTCGTTCGACACTACGCCGCCAGCGACGTCTTCGTGTTCCCCAGCAAGACCGACACGTTCGGGTTGGTGATGTTGGAGGCTCTGGCCTCCGGGGTCCCGGTTGCGGGCTATCCCGTGCAAGGTCCGCTGGATGTCATCGGCGAGGCGCCGGTCGGCGTCCTCGATAACGACCTTCGGAAAGCGTGTCTGGCAGCCCTCAAAATCCCGCGCGAAGACGCCCGCGCCTTTGCCATGACGCGCTCCTGGCGCTCTTGCACGGCGCAGTTTCTGGCCAATCTGCCGCCGGAGCCCATTTAACCTTTTGCGGCGACAACGGGACTGCTGCGCGCCGCCAAAGGCGTGATAAGACGTGCGCGCCGGTATCCTTTCAATCCGATGTCATCCGACCCTGCCCGTCCCCGCTTTCTTGTGCCACGCGAGGTTCTGTTCCTCGCTGTGTCGATTCTTGCCTGGGCGATCTTCGTGCTGTGGCTTGGCAAGGATCAGTCTTGGGATTTCCGGAATTATCATTGGTACATCCCGTACGCTTATCTGAATCACCGCATGGGTTTCGATATCGCCGTTGCCCATCAGGGCACGTTCTACAATCCGACACTCGACATTCCGTTTTATCTGCTGGCCACACACACGCATGCTTGGATTGCGTTGGGCACTCTCGGCGCTGTGCAGGGATCGAACGTCGTGCCGCTCTATCTTCTCGCGCGTTCCACGCTGACGATCGAGCCGCGCAAACAGATTGCGGGCGCCATCGCGTTGCTCGGCATGACGGGCGGATTGATGCTCGGTCTCGCCGGCACGACCTACTACGACAACGTGATGAGCGTGTTCGTCCTTTCGGGATTGGCTGCGCTTGTACTCAATCGTGAAACATTCGCGACCGGACCGTTGCTGCACGGTGCAGTGATTGCAGCACTGGCAGGTATCGCCACGGGCATGGCCGTCGGCTTGAAACTACCCGAAGCGATCTTCGCGCTCGGCTTCGGCGCGGCGCTGATCCTGATGCCGGGCGATCTGCAACATCGCGCGTCGCGTACGGCAGCAGGTTTCGTCGGCGGCGTGATCGGGCTTCTGATTATCTCGCTGCACTGGTGGATCGTGATGGATCACGTCACCGGCAATCCACTGTTCCCCTATTTCAACGATTACTTCCACTCACCACTGGCGCTCACCGCATCCTATCGCGACGTGCGCTTCGTCCCGCACAGCTGGGAGCACATCCTGTTTTTTCCACTGCTGTTCACCATTGATTGGCGGGTAGCAGACGATCTGGGCTTTCAGGATATGCGCGTCGGCGTTGCCTACGTGCTCGCGCTCGCGACGATCCCGATTGTCCTGCTCGGCAAACGCAATCGCGAACCGCTGGTTGCGCCCGATGCTGCAGGTACGTTGTTCGCATTTGCCGGCGCAACCTATGTGATCTGGATCGCGGTGTTCGCGATCTATCGCTACATCCTTTTGCTCGAGATGCTGGCGCCGCTATTGATCGTGTGCGCTGTCGGCCTCTGGCCGATCTCGCGCCGCACGCAGATCATCGTGCTCGGCCTCATTGCATTGGCGACGGTGGCTTACACGCGGCCTGAGTGGCTGCCGAAAGCGCCGGTCGAAGATCCTTACGTCTCGGTCGACGTGCCGCCGATTCCACATCCCGACAAAACACTGGTGGTAATGGCTGGTGAAGCGCCGATGGGCTATCTCGTTCCGTCGCTGCCGCATCAGATTCCCGTGCTGCGAATCGATGGCTGGATGATCCAGCCGCAGGATGGCTCCAAGCTCACCGCCGCCACCAAGCGCCGTGTCGCCGCGTGGCATGGCGACATCTATCTGATCGCCAACGAGTACGAGATCGGCCGCGCTGTGGAAGCGCTGAAAGACTATGGCCTTTCGATGCGCTATCTTAAATGCGCCGACATCGAAGCCAATCTCGGCGGGCCGTATAAGTTCTGCCCCGTCGAACGCCTGAAAGACAAAACGCCATGAGCAACCCGGCAGCGCGCGTCGCGGTCATCATCCCTTGCTACAACGAGGAAGTCGCCATCGCGCAGACGGTGAAGGATTTCCGCGCCGCGATGCCGACCGCGGATATCTACGTCTACGACAACAACTCCAAGGACACGACGATCGCACGCGCCAGTGAAGCTGGGGCCATCGTCCGCAGCGAGCCGCGCCAGGGCAAAGGCAATGTCGTGCGCCGCATGTTCGCCGATGTCGAAGCCGATGTGTATGTGATGGTCGATGGCGACGACACTTATGACGCATCTGTGTTGCCCGATCTCGTCGGCAAGCTGATCGATCAAGGCTACGACATCGTATCGGGCCGCCGCATCGCCACCGCCAAGGACGCCTATCGCGCGGGCCATGTTCTGGGCAACACGCTCCTCACCGGACTCACTGCGCTGATGTTCAACGTGAAGCTGCTCGACATGTTGTCGGGCTATCGCATCATGTCGCGGCGCTTCGTGAAGAGTTTCCCGCTCATCGCATCGGGCTTCGGCATCGAGACCGAGCTGACCGTTCATGCGGTGCGCCTGTTGATGCCGATGATCGAGATCGACACCAAATACAAAGAGCGACCCGCAGGATCGGTGAGCAAGCTCAGCACCTACAGCGACGGCTTCAAGATTCTGTTCACGATCATTTCGCTGGTGCGCGAGGAACGGCCGATGATTTTCTTCGGCGGCATCTCCGCGCTTCTGGCGCTTGTGGCGCTGATCATCGGCGTGCCGGTCATCTATGAATTCGCGCAGACCGGTTATGTGACGCGCCAACCGAGCGCACTGCTCGCCGCCGCCTTGATGATCCTGGCATGCCTGTCGCTGACGAGCGGATTCATTCTCGATACCGTGACGCGCGGGCGTTGGGAGATGAAACGCATGGGCTATCTCGCCATCCCCGGCCCGCAAGGATTGAAGAAGCCGTGAACCTGATCGAGTGGATCGCGTCCTCGCGGTTCCTGCGTTTTGCGGTCGTCGGCGGCACGGGCTTCATCGTCAACGAGGCGGTGTTGTATCTCATCCACGAAGTCTTCGCGGTCGAGCCTTACGCCGCCGGCGTTCTCGCCTTCGCGGTGACGGTCACGTACACCTGGATGGGCAACCGTTTCCTCACCTTCCGCGATAAGGCCGCGCATGGCGCGCGCGCGATGCTGCAGGAATGGGTGAAGTTCGTCGGCGCGAACATGATCGGCTTCGTCGTCAACTATTCGACCTACATTGCTCTCATCACCTTCGCGCACCCGCCGCTGAACAACCCCTACATCGCGCTGGCCTGTGGAACGCTCGCGGGGATGCTGTTCAATTTCACGCTGTCGGAGAAGTTGGTGTTTCGGGTTTGATCGCGAATTGAAGTTGAGATTTGCCACCTTCGTCATGGGCGGCCGCCCATCCATCGCGCCCGCATCTGCGGGCGAAAGAGTCCTTGGGCTCGCGGACGCTCGCCCGATGGGTGGCCGGGTCAAGCCCGGCCATGACAGTTGTGGGGGTGGTAAGTGCCCATAAAAGAAAGGCCCCGGCGCGTGTTCGCGCCAAGGCCTCCCAGTGTTTCGCTACGCAGCAGGCCCGCCGAAGGCTGTCTTCCAAACCGACACCACGGAGCACTTTCACGTCCACCTCCCCGG
>DASZML010000342.1:0-14020 GCA_035551875.1 Rhizomicrobium sp. | reverse complement strand
AAGCGCCAATACGCCGCCTTCGCCGTCATTGTCGGCACGCATGATGAAGATGACGTACTTGACCGTCACCACGATGATGAGAGCCCAGAAGATGAGTGAGAGCACGCCCATCACCGCGATTACGCCGGGCACCGCGCCGCCTGCCGCCAGCGCAGATTGTTTCATCGCATAAAGCGGGCTGGTTCCGATGTCGCCAAAGACAACGCCAAGTGCACCGACCGTCAGGCCAAGCTGTCGACGCAGCGGAGTGCCATGCACGGGCGCGGCGGGAGAATCCATTGTGGACGATGATGAAACAGACATTGTATCCCTCCTTTGCGAGAGATCTAAATTGTCGTCTGGGTGCCGAGTTCGACCACGCGATTGGGTGGGAGATGATAAAACCGCGCTGGCGAAATCGCCGAGGCAACGAGGCGCATGTAAAGCCAGAGCCGCCACCAACCGAGCTTCGATTGCTCCGCAGGCAACAGCGTTTCGTGACCGATGAAGAACGTCGCCGTCTCGACATCGATTGCGAGGCCGAATGGCCGAGCATCTTCCAGCGCGCGCGGAACATCCGGCGTCTCGAAGAATCCATGATGGATGTTGACGTTGTAAAATCCCTTGCCGAGCTTTTGCACCTTGATGCGCTTTTCCGCGGCCACCACCGGAACATCGTCCACGACGACATGGGCGAGGATAATCCGCTCGTGAAGCACTTTGTTGTGCTTGAGGTTATGCAATAGCGCACCAGGCACAGCGTCGCCGCGCGGCGACAGGAATATCGCGGTGCCTGCCACGCGCATCGGGGTCTTGTCCGCGCGTTCAAGGAAAAGGCTGATCGGCATGGATTCGCTGCGGATTTTTTCCAGATGCGCGCGCCGCCCGCTACGCCACACTTCCATCATCAGGAACACCGCTGCTGCGATGGCCAGCGGCAGCCATCCGCCTTCGGGAATTTTCAGGAGGTTCGCGCTCAGGAACAGCAGATCGATGATCGCCAATAGTCCGAACAGCAGCACCACGAGTTGGATGTTCCATTTCCATTGCCGCGCCGCAACGAGCGATACGTTCATCGTGTCGATCACCATGACACCCGTGACTGCAATGCCATAAGCGGCAGCCAGCGCGCTCGAGCTCTTGAAGATGAGGACGATCAGCACAACACCGACGCACAGATAGGCGTTCATGCGCGGCACGAAAATCTGTCCGTAGTCCGTCGCCGAGGTGTGGCGGACTTCCATGCGCGGCAACTGACCGAGCTGCACGGCCTGCTGTGTGATCGAGAACACGCCGGAGATCACGGCTTGCGAGGCAATGACTGACGCAACTGCCGCCATCGCCACCATCGGATAGTGCGCCCAATGCGGCACGACGGAATAGAAAGCGATGGAAGCTTGTGAGGGGTCGCGCAGGATAGCGGCGGCTTGTCCGAGATATTCAAGAAGCAATGCCGGTAGCACGACCACGAACCACGCCCGCCGGATCGGGCCTTTGCCGAAATGCCCCATGTCGGCATACAGCGCTTCGCAGCCTGTGACTGCCAGGACCACGGCGCCTATGGAAACGAACGCATGCCACGGCGCATGAATGAAGAGCGCAATCGCGTACCAGGGATTGATCGCGGCGAGGACACCCGGCGATTGTGCGAGCGATAACGCGCCAAGCACGGCCAGCACAGCAAACCATATGATCATGAACGGGCCGAACATCCGTCCGATCTTTGCGGTGCCGCGGCTCTGCATCGCAAACAATCCCAGGAGTATAACGATGGTGAGCGGCATGATGAGCGGTTCGAAATCGCGGCTGCCGATGCCCAGACCTTCGACCGCCGACAAAACAGAAATCGCGGGTGTCAGCATTCCATCGCCAAAGAACAACGCGAGGCCGATAAGCGCGGCGACGCCGATCGTCTGCTTGACGCGCCGGCCCACGCCTCCGGAACGATGCGCGAGTGAAGCCAGCGCCAGCGTGCCGCCCTCGCCATCGTTGTCGGCGCGCATGATCAGCATGACGTATTTCAGGGTGACGACGATGAAGAGCGCCCAGATGATGAGCGAGAGCGAACCGAAGATCGCAACCTGATTGGGATGATGACCGCCGATGGACAGCACCGTCTCGCGCATGGCGTAGAGCGGACTTGTTCCGATATCGCCGAATACGACCCCCAACGCGCCGATCGTCAGCGCCAGATTGCGTCCTGCCGTGGGCGGGTGCGGCGGATGCGAAATCGATGCTTGCGCCAGAACATCATCCGGCGGTTCGGTCGAAACAGAGCCTTGGTCGTTCACGATAGGCCGCTGTGTGGGCGCACAGGGAACAGCCCTGCAGCGATCTTCGTGACTTCAAAGCACGGCATTGCCGTTTGATCCCTCAGGCACGGCAAATGACGCCTCTGTCATCGCCGAAGGGCGCGGACCATAAACCTGCCCAATGCAAAGGCAACGGGGCGGGACGCAATGGCGCACACACCTGTTTAAGGGCTTGAATTTCCGGAATTAATCAGTCCGCCAGTGCCACGCGGGGATCATCGCGGCCCGGTCCGATGAAGCCTTGGACCGGATAGATTTTCGTTCCCCATGCGTCGGCGCGGGGATTCCATACACGAACTGCGCTCCAGTCGTTTGATTCACTGACATCCAGGACCGGATCGTCGGTAAAAACGGCGCCATCGTTCAACCAGTTTGCGTGATCCACTTTGATTTCGCGATCCGAGACCATCGAGGTCACGACGGCGAGATGGCCGTGCCGCGGCCCGGCATATCCGGTGAGCACGAGTATGGATCCGAGCAGCGGCGATTGTTCGTGCACGTAGAGACCGTCGGACTTGCCCCACCAATCCACCGCATCGCCATAGATCGCGATGCCGGTGCGCGCGCGGGCATACGTCACGCATTGCATGCCGCCGGGGACCATTCCCGATCCATGCTGTGTCGACTGATAGCTCGCACTGTCGTCGGGCATCGACGCACATGCTGCTGTGAAGAGGCAAAAAACAGCCGCCGCCGCGAACGGAATGCGAGACCCCACCATCACCAAGCCCCTCAATGCCGCTCGAGCGAGCGACGGCTGTGATTGACACTCTAAGCCCGCACCCATCAAAGCGCAGTTAGAGCAATCGCTCAAATTCGATTTGCTAAAAATCGAAGTATTTTGGAAACGTTAATGAAAGGTTTATTCGCCGGGCAGACGCTGCGCGGATGCGTCGGTAACAATCGCGCGTTGGGTTCCGCTCCAGCCCATTGCACCAATGGAAAGCAGACCCGCAGCTGCAATAATGAAGAAAGGGGCGCTCCATGCTTGTTCGGTGAGCGCGAAAACGGGAAGCATAATGCCAGTGAGAATTTCAGGACTTCCGCGCCATCCGCCCGTGTAAGCGACGTTGCCCTTGGGCGTGCGCGTAAAGTCCATAGGCGTTCCCGCGAACGCTTCATATGTCGCGCGCGCGTTGGAAAGAACAAGACCGCTTGGAAATACCATCGCTGCGATTAGCGAGCCGATGAAGCGCGGCTCGTTTTCGCGCCCGAGCATCTTCTGGCCGAGGCAGAGATAGAAAATACTGGCGCCGATACCGATCGCGGTGACTGCGAGGCCGAGAATGCCGACGGCTTGCAGATAAATCACGCCCATTGCCATCAACGTCAGACTGATTATCGCGCTCGCGCCTGCCAGCAAGTAGAAACCGAACTGGGTGATTTGCAGCGTCATCGCCGTCTTTTTCCAAAGCGGGAAATTGCTTGCCCAAATCTTCGGGAGAAGTTTGCGGGCACACTGCGCGTGGCCCTTGGTCCAGCGTGCTTGCTGCGCTCGCCACGCTGCGGCCGTTTCCGGCAGCTCGCCTGGCACTTCGAGATCGGAGACAAAGGCCATCTGCCAACCTTTGAGGGCGCAGCGCATGGAAAGATCGAGGTCTTCCGTCAGCGTGTCGCCAGTCCAGCCGCCGCCATTTTCGATCGCGTTACGCGACCAGACACCGGCTGTGCCGTTGAACGACATCGGTAAGCCGAACCGAAACCGCGCTTCCTGTTCGACGGCGAAGTGGCTGTCGAGAAGAAAGCCTTGCGCGCGCGTGAGCCAGTTGCGGTTGCGATTCGCATGTCCCCAACGCGTTTGCACGAAGGCGAGACGCTGGTCGGCCACGAGCGCAGGAACCGTGCGGCGCAGAAAATCGCTCGGCGGAACGAAGTCGGCGTCGAAGATCGCCACATAAGGCGCCTGCGAGTATTTCAATCCATGCGCGAGATTGCCGGCTTTGAACCCGGTTCGCTCGCCACGGCGCATGATCGTAAGATTGATGTCGTCCGGAATAATTTCGCGAACGGCCGCAACGAGCGCATCGTGCTTGTGCGCGGGACCGTCATCCAGAAGCTGGATGGCCACTTTATCTTTCGGCCAATCCAGGCGCGCGGCGGCAGCGGCAACGCGCAGCGCGAGATTTCCTTCGTCGCAGACCGGCAACTGTACAAGCACGTCCGGCAGCGCTTCGTTCGGAAGAAGCGGAACACGAAGGCGGCGCGGGCTTGCGAACATGCGAATGGCGGCGAGCCAGACGAGTTGAATGGAGAGAACGGCCAGCGCGATGAGCACCGCGGCGAGGACACATTGCAGCAGAATGGAAAAACCGGGCATGCGAAGTTTAAGGACCCCCACGTCCAGTCTTGGCTCGCGCAAGAAGCGCAGGTCAGCGGGCTATTGTTCCCGGGAATTTGCTTTGCGAGGCGTCAAATCGCAAGTCCCGGCGGCGCTTTGCCTTTTTTAGTCCAAGGTTCGCCTGAATCGGGCCAAAGCAATGGTTCCCACCGTGAACGTAAAGAGAATGAGCGGCCACAGATCCGGCCAGATTTCGCCAAATCCATTATCTTTGAGGAGTATGCCGCGCACGATCCGCAGAAAATGCGTCGCTGGCAGCACCTCGCCCAACCACTGCGCCCACACCGGCATTCCTTGAAACGGAAAGGCGAAACCGGAAAGCAGGATCGCTGGCAGAAGGAAGAACATTGTCATTTGCATCGCCTGCAACTGATTCTCGGCGATGGTCGAAAATGTGTAGCCGACGGAGAGGTTTGCGACGATGAAAACAGTTGCTGCTGCGGCAAGCAGCAACATCGAGCCGATCATCGGCACGTCGAAGACGAATTTCGCGACACAGAGAATGATGGCACTCTGAACTGCGCCGACGAGAATGTTTGGTGTGATCTTGCCGATCATGATCTCCAGCGGCGTCGCGGGCATGGCCAGAAGATTTTCATACGTGCCGCGTTCCCGCTCGCGCGTGAGCGCCAAGCACGTCATCAGCACCATTGTCATAGTGAGAATGACCGCGAGCAATCCGGGTATGATGTTGTATTGCGTGATGGATTCCGGATTGTAGAGAAGGTGTGTCACCACATTGAACGGTGGCGGTCCTTGTGCCCGCGCGGCGAGCGGCCCCTTGAGATCGTCGCGCAAAGCGGTCGTCGCCAGCGAATTGAATGCGGCAAGTGCGTAAGAACCAGCGGCGGGATCGGTGGCGTCGGTTTCGACCAACAGATCGGGCTGCGCGCCGCGCACGATATCGCGTGTGAAGTTTTCCGGAATCTCGACGACGAACAACACGCGGCCTTCCTGCAACATTCTGCGCGCACGCGACGGGGAGTTCGTTTCCGCGATGATGTCAAAGTAGCTCGAATTGTGTAGCGCTGCTTCAACCGAGCGCGCGAACACGCCCGGATCGTCGATGGAAACTGCGGTCGGCAGCGCATGCGGATTGAAATTGATCGCGAAGCCGAACACAAAAAGCTGCATCAGCGGAACGCCGACGATCATCCCCATCGTCACCGGATCGCGACGCATCTGCAGGAATTCCTTCGCGAGGATCGCGAAGATGCGCGCGAACGAGAACCGTTTCATCGCGCGTCCTCTTGAAGATGGATGAACACATCTTCGAGATTGGGCTTGGTTTCGGTTATCTCAATTCCGTTCTGGCCGCGATAGGGTGCGACAGCGCGTTCGAGCGATGCGCGATCGCGTCCGCTGACATGCAATGCGGCGCCGAAGAACCCAGCGTAATCCACGCCGGGTTGGCTTTGCAGATGCGCCATTAGGCGGCGCACGTCGCGGCCTTCGAGCACGAAGGTGATAAGCCCGGATTGCGCGATCACTTCGGCGACGGTGCCACGCGCGATGAGTTTGCCGTTCAGAATATAGACGATGCGGTCGCAGCGTTCGGCTTCGTCCATATAGTGCGTGGAAACCAGAACCGTGAGACCGGATTCGCTGAGCGAATGAATCTGCTCCCAGAAATCGCGCCGCGCTTTGGGATCGACTCCCGCGGTCGGTTCGTCCAGCAGGAGTAGTTTGGGGTTGTGCAGCATGCAGGCGGCGAGCGCCATGCGTTGCTTCCATCCGCCGGACAATTCGCCCGCGAGTTGACGCTGCCGTTTTTCCAGACCGAGGCCCGCAATGGCGTCGTCGACTTTCTTCTTTGGATTATCGAGTTCGTACATGCGCGCGACGAATTCGAGATTCTCGCGGATCGAAAGATCTTCCCAGAAGCTGAACTTTTGGGTCATGTACCCGACTTCGCGCTTGATCGCTTCTGGCTGTGTGCGCAGATCGAGTCCGAGGCATGTGCCGTCGCCTTCGTCGGCGTTGAGCAAGCCGCACAGCATGCGGATCGTCGTTGTCTTTCCCGATCCGTTCGGTCCGAGAAATCCCCAAACCTCGCCTTCAGGCACGGCGATGTCGACATGATCGACCGCGAGTTTGCTGCCGAAGCGTTTTGTTAGTCCACGGACATCGATGGCGAGATTGCCGGCCATGTCAGAGCGGCCTGACGTCCACTGGTTGGCCCGGATTGAGTTTGATACCACCTGGCGCACGCGCTTCCAGCTTGAAGACGAGCTTTTCGCGGTTGTTGACGCTGAAGATTATCGGTGGCGTGAATTCTTCCTGCTGCGCGATGAAGGTGATGGTCGCGGTGATGTTCTTGGCGCAGCCGTCGCACGACACATGCACTTTTTCGCCGAGGTGCACATTTGCAAGTTGAGTTTCCGGCACGAAAAAGCGGACGTAGATGTTTTCCGGCGGCAGGATGGAAAGCACGGGCGTGGAAGCGGGAGCGTATTCCCCGTTCCGGAAATAGATGTCCTGGATGTTACCTTGCGTCCGCGCGATGACGCTGCGTTGTGACAGCTGGTAGCTTGCATCGTTCAGCGCTGCCTGGGCTTGCTGGCGCTGACTTTGCAATTGCTCGATATGTGCCTGGCTTTGCCGGTAGCCCGCTTCGGCCTGATCGAGTGTTGTGGGCACGCCGGCGCGAACGCGCGCCAGCCCTTGTTGCCGCGACAGCGATTTTTGCGCGTAGGTGAGGTTGGCTTCTTCTTGCGCAATGAGCGCGGTGTCTTGGGCAATCGTCGCGGTAGCTTGATCTCGCGCGGCGGCTTCATGCGTGTCGTCGAGTTGGAAAAGAAGCTGGCCCGGATGGACCGCTGTTCCACGCTCGACCTTCATGCCGGTTACCCATCCAGGCGAAGGCGCGGAGACATAAACATTGTCGCCTTCGCCGTAGCCGAGCCAGGCGTTGTCGTCGCTCTTGCTGCACGCGCAGAGCAACAACGGAATAAGTAGAACAAACTTTCTCATCATTTCGCCAATCCACGCAGCAGCGTGTCCAAATGCGTTTGCAAAAATGCGTCGTAGTCGAAAGGGCCCCTGTCGGTTGCCGCGATGGTCGTGCGCCATATGAGGGACATCAGCAGCGGCGCTATGCAAAGGCGCGCGCCGTGTTCCGGATCGATCTTTCGGAATTCGCCTTGGGCGATTCCGCGTGCGACCACGCCCGACATCGCGCGCAATCCGCGGTCGATAATTTCTTCGCGGTAGAATCGGAGCAGTTCAGGGAAATTTCCCGCTTCGGCGAGAAATATTTTCGGCAGTACTGCGCGGTCGCTGGTTTGAAGAAAGTTGTTCAAGGTGGTGAGAACAAACCGCAGAAGATCGCTCGCCTTACCCTCGAAGGCCGCGATGGATTTCGTCACTTGCTCGATCTGTCCGCCGATGGATTCTCGCACGAGCGATTTGAAAACCGCTTCCTTGCTTTCGAAGTAGAGATAGATCGTGCCTTTGGTTACGCCCGCGCGTTCGGCGATGTCTTCCATCCGCGTAGCCGCGAACCCCTTCGCCGCAAACGCCGCTAGCGCGGCGTCTAAAATCTCCTGTGGTCTTGCTTGTTTGCGCCGTTGCCAACGAGGGGCGGGTTCAGACATGTCTGGCCACAAAATAACTGACTGGTCAGTTATATACTATCATACCGTCATTTCACAATGCAGAGCGGCTAGGCGTTGATAGACTTGTGGATCGGTGAGGATGCCGAGCAGCATTGAGATCGAGCGGATTATGCGAAATATATCAATGTCTTATCTTATTTTTGCACTGTGCGCGGCGCTGACGGCATGCGCGTCGCCAGCGCCTTATCAACCGCGAGCGGCCGACGGCCGCATCGGCTACGCCGACGAACAGCTCGCGCAAAACCGCTGGCGCATCACCTACTCAGGCGACTCGCTGACGGACCGGGCAACCGTTGAAGATTATCTGCTGTTCCGCTCGGCCGAGGTGACCCAGGCCGCAGGCGCGCAATGGTTCATGTTCGACACGCGCGATACCAAAGCAAAGACGACCTATTACAGCGATTTCGACGCGTTCCCTTACGGTCCCGGATGGGGTTGGCGGCGGGACTGGATGTGGTGGCCCGGCGATCCGATGGGTGGAGATCTGCGACCCTCCACGCGCTATCAGGCCTACGCTGAAATCATCACCCTGACGCCGGAGCAAGCACATGCCGATCCGCATGCGCTGAATGCCCAGGACATCGTCAATCGGCTTGGCCCGAAGGTGATGCCACCGCCTCCGCCTCCTGCGAAGTAGGTTACGGGTGCAAGGCTTGAACGGTCTGCCGTCCCAGTCTAATGGGGCGCCCGGACTTTTCGCCTTGGAGCGGCTTCATCATGGGTAGAGCACTGGTCGGCGTGATTCTCGCTGCACTTCTGGTTGGCGGACTTTGGGCTGCTTCGACAATGATGCCGCCGAAGGGCTTATCGCTTCTGCCGTCCGATCAATCCGCGAGCGTCGATAAGAATTTTTCGGGCTCCAAGCAGATCGGCCCATGGGCGCTCGCGTGCGATACACGAGAAAAACACGCTGCCGCGAATGCCAATGACAAGACATTCGGCCGCTGCCGTTTGGTTCTCATTTATCGCCGCAGCGACAACACCAAGCAAATCGTGATGGTTCTGAACTTCCGCATTCTCGCAAATCGCGGAAACCTCGGTCTAATCGCTGCGCTGCCACCGGTTCTGAAGAAGGGCGATATTCTCGATCTCGTCTGGGGCAAGAAAAGCATGAAGCTCCCTGTCTCTTTCTGCCGCGAAAAGGTTGAGTGCGTCGCCGTGATTGGTCTCACACGGCAAGCCGAAGCCGATCTGACATCAGGGCCCAACGCGGTGTTGGCGTTGCCGCCTGGCCCGGACGGCAAGCGTGCAGCCATACGAGTGCCGCTCGCTGGCTTAAAAGATGCGATTGCCGCGATGCGACGCGCGGAGTCGTAAAGCAGCTAATCCGGCCGTTTGAGGATCATCCGTGCGGCATCGCCGTCGCGTGTAATTTCAATTACCTCAAAGCCTTCCTGACGGCACGTGTGCGGGATGTCGATCGGCGCCATCGGATCGTCGGTCAGAACTTCGATTTCCGCTCCGGCTGTTGCCGCTTTCAACGCGCGCCGCGCAAACAAAGCGGGGAGTGGACATTTCAGCCCGCGCAAATCGAGCGTGTCACGTGCGCTTTCGTCGTCTTTGAGGCCTGAAACGCTCACTCTATTGTTTCCTCGAATCAAAGCGGCTGAGGCGCATGGGATTGTTCGGCGCGATTTCGCGTGAGACGACCTATATCACAAGTCTCGCGCGCACCTTCTATCGCATGCGGCATGTGAAGCCGGACTCGCCTGTTACGATAACCGACATCGTCGAAGCCTATGCGCGCAGTACGCCGGATGCGCTCGCAATTCTTTATCTGGATCGCACCGTAAGCTATCGCGCGTTGAACGCACACGCGAACCGCTATGCACGATGGGCGCAAAGCCAAGGCCTGAAGCGCGGCGATGTCGTGGCGCTTCTGATGGAGAACCGTCCGGACTATCTCTTTGCATGGCTGGGGATGGCAAAGCTCGGCGTCGTTAGCGCGCTGATCAATACGAATTTGCGCGGCCAAGCTCTCGCACACTGCATATCGATCGCCGGCGCGCGTCACGTGATCGTTGGCTCTGAGCTTGAAACGAACTTCCTCGAGGCGTTTGCGCTGATCGAAGGCGCGCCGCAACGATGGATAGTAGCGGATGACGGCGCTGCTCCCGGCAGTCTCGATGGCGCACTTGCAGCACAATCTCCAGATGCACTCGAGGCTTCGGCTTGCATGGATCTCACTTGTAAGGACAAGGCTTTCTACATCTTCACGTCGGGAACGACTGGGCTGCCGAAAGCCGCGAACATCAGTCATCTTCGAATGCTCTTTATGATGTACGGTTTTGCGGGCGCTCTGAATGCCAAAGCGAGCGACCGCATGTACATCGTGCTTCCGCTCTACCATTCCTCAGGCGGAATTTGCGCTGTGGGCGTTGCGCTGACCGCTGGCGGTTCGATGATCATCAAGCGCAAGCTCTCGGTGCAGGAATTCTGGGACGATTGCTTCCGCTACAAGCCTACTTTCTTTCAATATATCGGCGAGATGTGCCGCTACCTCTTGAACGCGCCTGTGCGCCCACATGAGCGCGATCACAATCTGCGTGCGATCACCGGTAACGGTCTGCGTCCTGAAATCTGGTCGGCGTTCCAGGAACGTTTCGCGATCCCGAAGATCGTGGAGTTTTACGGCGCCACCGAAGGCAACGTCTCCATGCTGAATTATGATGGCAAGGTGGGCGCCGTCGGTCGTGTGCCGGGTTATCTTCGAAACGTCATCACCACACGGATCGTGCGTTTCGATATCGAGCGCGAATTGCCGGTGCGTGGGCCGGGTGGCTTCTGTGTCGAATGCGCACCAGGCGAAGCGGGCGAGGCCGTCGGCAAGATCACGCAAGAACCGGGAAAAAATTTCGAAGGCTATTCGCGCGCGGCCGACACGCAGAAGAAAATTCTGAACGACGTGTTCGAAACAGGCGATGCCTGGTTTCGTACCGGCGATTTGATGAAGCAGGATGAGCTTGGCTATTTCTATTTTGTCGATCGCATCGGCGATACTTTCCGCTGGAAGGGCGAGAACGTAGCTACGAGCGAAGTCTCCGAAGCGCTAGGTGTGGTGCCTGGCATTGCGGAAGCCAATGTCTATGGCGTGAGCGTACCCGGCATGGATGGCCGCGCTGGCATGGCGGCGCTGGTAGTGAATAGCGTTTTCGATATCGCGGCGTTGCCGATGATGTTGTCGAAAAGCCTACCCGCCTATGCGCGACCGATCTTCCTGCGGCTGCAGCTCGAGATGGAGATCACCGGGACGTTCAAGCAGCGGAAGGGCGAGCTTGTGAAAGAAGGTTTCGATCCATCTGCCATCACCGATCCGATCTACTGGCTCGATCCCGCGAATGGCGTCTACGAGAAGCTGGATGCCATGCGCTACGCCGATATTATCTCAGGCCAGGTGAAGCTTTAACCGAATTGGATATCGGCGGCGGGCACGACTTCCCCAAAGCTTCCGCGCGTCGTGTCGTTGATGATGGCAATGATGTCTTTTGCTTTCGCGACTTCGCTATCAAACGTCGAATGGCCGTCGGAAACCAGCGTAAGCTTATAGCCGCGCTCATACGCGCCGCGGATTACCGACGTCACGCAATATTCCGATTGCATTCCGGTGATGACAAGATGATCGATGCCGGCGCGCTTCAATTTGGTGTCGAAGTCCGTGCCATGAAATGCGCTGGATTTCGTTTTTATCGTCACGTCGTCGCCCGGTTGCGGGGCGATCGTATCTACAAAAGGAAAACCGGGCTTGCCCGGATGGAATGAATCCATCGTGCCGCCGTCATGCTGCACGTAGTAGATCGGTGTATTCGCAGTGCGCGCCCTTGCGATCAGGTCCGCGATTCGATCAGTCACGCCGGCACCGTCGAAAGGTGGATAGCCGGGAATGTCGAACATCCCCTTCTGGTGGTCGATGATCACGAGCGCCTTGGTCATGCGATCTTCAATTCGGAAACCGGTGTCCATTTCGTTTTGCGGCGGGCAATGCGCGTGGGTACGTCTTCTGCGTCGAAATCATGTGATACGGCCGGAAAACCAAGCTGCGGCTTTTCGCGGAAGGCGTTGGCGTTGACGGTGAACCACATTCCGCTGCCGTCTTGCATCAAGGCGCCGATATACACGCCGCAATCGCCGCAAATAAGAAAGTCTGCTGTCCTCAATCCGAAACGATAACGATTGAGTTTTTCGGCATCGCGCACCGCGATGCGGATGCTTCCCTTCGGGTCGCTGGTGGTGCGCGCGGCGTGTGCACGGCAAAAGCTGCACATATCGGCGCGAAGGCCGAGGGTATCGAGCGGCACGGTTGCCTCAAAGACAAACGAGAGATTGCCGCAATGGCATCCGCCCTGGAATGTGTAGGTCATTGCCAAACGCTAGCGCGAAAATGAAAAAGAGTAGCTATACGAAATCGCATAGCCACTCTCTGCAAATCGAAAGGCAGATTACTCCGCTGCCTTGGTTGCCTTCTTGGCTTCGTCTTCGTGATGTTTCTGGATCGTCTGCATCGCCGCGCTCATGGCCGCGCCGATAAAACGTTCCTTGTTGTCGCGTGCCCAGTTGAGCGCCGTCTCCCGCGCCACGTTGGACTTGTTTATTACCGGCGTCACATGACGCTGCCAAAGCTCGTAAGACTTTTTGGTGTTCTCGAAATTCGCCCAATTGTGGGCAAGTTGCAGGAAGCAGCCGAACTCTCCTTGCTTTGCTTGCAGGCGCTTGATCTGTGCAATGGCATCGTCTGGTGTGCCGATCACGGCCACACCCTGTTTCACCATGTCCTCAGGTGTCTGATTTTCGTTCGCTTCGCGGCCTGCGACGGCTGAGATGCCGGAGAAATAGTCGCGCCACTTGTCGAGGCCGAACTTCACATTCTCGAACGCTTGCTCGCGCGTCTCCGCAATGTGCACCGGACCGACAAGGCGAAGGCGCGATGGATCCATCTTCTTGCCGTTCTCGGTAGCGGTCTTGTTCGCAATGTCCCAGTTGATCGCGAGCGCATCGTAACCGCCGGCTTGTGTCGCGGCCACGCAGAGCATGCCGAAACCATGCTTGCCGGCGAGCTTGCCGCCGGACGGTGTCACCGACGACGCCACACAAATTTCAGGATACGGATCGGAATACGGAAGCAGCTGGCACGTTGCATCTTGCAGCGTGAACCAATCGCTCTTGTGTGTGACGCGCTCACCTTTCCATAGGCGCACGATGATTTCGATCGCTTCGACCATGCGGTCGCGCTGTGTCGAGGGTTCGATGCCCATCGAGAACGCATCGGACGGAAGAAGACCCGGGCCAACACCGAACATCACGCGGCCGCGAGTTTGATGATCGAGCTGAATGATACGGTTCGCCGCCATCAGTGGGTTGTGATACGGCAACGAGACGACACCGGTACCGAGCTTGATGCGCTTCGTGCGCTCGGCCACTCCGGCGATGAAAAGTTCCGGCGAAGAGATGATTTCAAAGCCCGCCGAATGATGCTCGCCGATCCACGCCTCGTCATAGCCAAGCCGATCCAGATGCTCGATCAATTCCATGTCACGCTGAATAGCGAGTGTCGGGTCTTCATCGACGGGATGAAATGGCGCGAGAAAAATTCCGTTGCGAAGCTTCATGATGTTTTCCCGTAATTTTAAGCGATGGCGTGGGACCAATTTATGCCATAGCGGCCGCGCGAGAGTCCTAGCCAATGCGCGTTTCCGCTGCGTCAGAGAGCTGGTTTTTCAAAGCCACCCAGCTCTTTCTCAACCGCGGCGCCTATGTCGAACAGTTGATCTTCGCTGTTC
>DASZML010000341.1:0-6021 GCA_035551875.1 Rhizomicrobium sp. | reverse complement strand
ATACGGCGCCCACCTGCACTGCAGGCCCATGAGGATCCAATTTCCAACGGTGTTTGGCGGTCCTGTCCACTTTAGAATACCGTCATGGCCGGACAGCGAAGGTCGCATGGCGACAGAAGCGCGATCCGGCCATCCATGATTTCAAAAATTGATCTTCGTTCTGAAGCGCATACGCGGCGCACGGCACTAGCGCGGGCCAATCCGGATTTTGCGCGCAGGATCGCGGAGTATGTGAATGCGCTGAACGTCCGCGATGGCAGCGTTATTGGCGCTTACGTGGCGATGAAAGACGAAGCCGATCCGTTTCCTCTCCTTGAAACGCTGATCGCGAAGCAGTGCGTCATCGCATTGCCGCGTGTGGTGGCGAAGGACGAACCGCTTGCTTTTCATCGCTGGAAGCCGGGCGATGAATTGTACAGAGGCGCGCTCGGTATTTCGGAACCGGCGAAAGATACGCCGCTCGCGTTTCCGCACATCCTTCTGGCGCCGTTGCTTGCCTTCGATGCGCGCGGGCATCGCCTCGGTTACGGCGGCGGATTCTATGATCGCACGCTCGATTTCCTGCGGGCCAATTCCACCGTGCGCGCGATCGGTGTCGCGCATGCTGGACAGGAAGTCGCCGAACTGCCGCGTGAAGATCACGATCATGTTCTCGATGTCATCATCACGGAAAAGGGCGTCCGCGAATTTCACCACACGTAGGGCATAAATCGCCAGCGCACGCGGTTCATGTAGTCGGCATAACCCGGAAGATCGCACACGAGAAGTTTCTCTTCGTTACGTGCGCGCCAGCCAATACCGGCGATAAAGATGGTGGTCATCGCAAGCCCGATCCACGATCCCAGCAACAATGGAATTCCGAAGATGTAGCCGAGCGCGCCGGAATACATTGGATGGCGCACAACTGCGTATGGTCCGGTGTCTATCACGCGCTGCGCCCGTTCTTCCTGCACGCGGATGACGGGCGCCGCGAAAGAGTTCTCGCGGAATACACGCAGCACAGCCAAAAATCCGCCGATGGTCAGCGCGCCGCCGATCGCATTCAGCCACGTTGGCATGTCGGACCAATGTTCGCGTTGAGCATCGAACGCCATCACCACGAACCACAGGAGCCACATCACGACTGCGCAGATCATAAAGACTCGGTCCCACAGAGGCTGGCCGCGCTGCGATAGCGATCCCAATCTTTGTGCAAGCAATCCAGGATCATGACTTCCCAACCACAATCCAAAGCCGATGCCACCGAAGACGAAAATGGCGATAAACGCCCAAGCCTGCGGCCAATGCCAATCGCCAGCGGTGCCGAAGAGTAGCGCACCCATCAGTGCTGTCCACACGATGAGTTGCAGCAGCAATCTTATGAGCAATGCCATGTCAGACGACGCGAATGCCATATTCGAACCGCAACTCGGCAAGAGTACGCTGTTCAAAATCTTTCGGCGGTATCCACGGCCATTTGTTCTTCTGACGTTTGCTTTCCACGAACGCTCGCAACAGGCGTGGGAAGGTTTTAACAGTCGCCAACAGTGCCGCGCCATATCCGACTTCTTTGAAGATGGTCCGAGCGTCTTTGTTTGTTGCGAGATATTGCGCATAGCGAGCGGCGCCGACGTCGCACGAAAACATGATTCGTGTATCGGCCATCGCTTCGTCGGCGAGGGTTGTATCGAGTCCAAAAATCACATGACAGATATCATGGCTTCGGAACAGCGCGGCGCTTTCCGGTGCCAGCGATGATGGCGGCAAAACCCGCTCACCGTTGCTTCGATAGTATTCTGCAAGTCCTTCGGAAAGCGTCTGATGCGAATTCTGCGTTTGATAGAGCAGCCTACGCATTGGCACGCCGGTCCTGATCGTCAACGCGGCCATTGGCAAAGCTTATGCTTCTGCGCTCGGGAGCGCACCATAAACTTGCGGTTGCACGATGGCAGTGCTTTAACGCGAAGGCATGCGCATTTTATTCCTCGGTGACATCATCGGCAAAACTGGACGTGACGTTGTGGCGGCGGAACTTCCGCGCCTTATCGAAACGCTCAACCTCGACTTCGTGATCGCCAATGGCGAGAACGCAGCGCACGGTTTTGGAATCACGCGCGCGATTGCACATGAGCTCTTTGCTCTTGGCGTGGATTGCATCACCACCGGCAACCATTGGGCGGATCAGCGCGAAATCCTTCCCGTACTCGACGAGGAAGACCGAATTTTGCGCCCGCGCAATCTTCCGGCGGGTGCGCCAGGCAGAGGCGCCAATGTCTATCAGGCGCGAAATGGACAGAGCGTGCTTGTTGTGGCGCCGATGGGCCGTGTGTTCATGGACGCGTATGACGATCCGTTTGCCGCAGTCGAAAAAGAATTGAACGCCTGTCCGCTCGGCGAAGGCGCGGATGCTATCGTTGTCGATATGCATGCCGAAGCGACGTCCGAGAAGATGGCGATGGGTCATTTCTGCGATGGGCGCGTGTCGATGGTCGTCGGTTCGCATCAACATGTGCCGACCGCGGATGCGCAAATCCTGCCGAATGGGACCGCCTATCAATCCGATGCCGGCGCCTGTTGCGACTACGATTCCGTCATCGGCATGGACAAGTTCGAACCGATCCAACGCTTCACGCGCAAGATGCCGACAAACCGCTTCACCCCAGCAACCGGACCGGGAACGATGTGCGGTATCTTTGTGGAAACAAATGCGAAGGGCCTCGCGTCGCGTATCGATCCCGTGCGCATCGGCGGAAGGCTGAAACAGACAGTTCCCGCCTGACAAGAAATCGCCCCATTTCCCGCAGCGCGTCGCAGGAACGGTGCGCGCACATCTCCGTTTCACCTTTGACAAGTTTCCGCGGGGCCTCCGCGGTGATTTCGAAAACGGAGGAACACCATGCTCAAAGCACTCGTTCTGGGCGGCGCCGCTGCGGTTGCGCTGACAATGTCTGCATCGGCACAGGACTATGGCCGGTATGACGACGCGTCTTATCAAACTCAAGAGGAGATTCAGGTGACAGCGCCACGCTATCACGCCGATGGCACGCAAAAGCTGAACGGCACTCTCGAAAAAATGTCGCTGTCGACACCGGTGAGCTACAGCGATCTGGATTTGCGTTCGCGCAACGGTGCGCGTGAGCTTCGCGCTCGTATTCGTGATGCGGCCGCTGATACCTGCGCGCAGTTGGCGGATGCTTATCCGGTTCAACAGTTGCAGGGAACCAATTGCTACAAGACAGCGCTCAATGATGGTCTGACAAAGGCCGACGAAGCGATTTCGGACGCACGAATCCGCGCCCGCTACGCCGACTATCGCCGCTACTAATCGAGGAACACACAATGAAACACATCAGCAAACTTCACGCCTTGTTGCTCGCCGGCGCTCTTTCCACCGCCGCCATTCCCGCTATTGCGCAGGAATCGGGGGACTATGGTCCGGCGCGTTATCAATCGACAACGGAAGAAATCACCGTCACCGGCCCGCGTTATCATCAGAAGCGTGGTGAATATGGCGAACGGGAGAAAAATGTTGCGCTGTCACGCGCCGTGCGTTTCGACGATCTGGATCTCCGCACAGGCCGTGGCGCGTACAGGCTACGCGAACGGGTGAAAATGACGGCCCGTACTTTATGCCGCCAGATCGATGCTCAATACATCGTCGACGACACCCAGGGCGACCACTGCTATCGCGACGCGGTTGAGGAGGCGCTGTACCGCGCCGACCGTGCAATCGCGGATGCCCGTTATAAAGATTGAGTTGTACTGCGAGAATAAGGCGGCGGCTCTAAGCTGCCGCCTTTTCTTTTGTCGGCTCCAGATAGCGGGCAAAGAAAATGCGCGCGAGCAGCAGCAATCCGGCTGAGACGCCCATGATGATCGCATGCATTATCCAGAACTGCGCACCGGACATTTTGTCGAGAAATCCGCCAAGATAACCGACGAGATTGTTGCCGATGAAGAGATGGATGTAATAGACGGCGATCATGATGCCGCCGAGGCCCTTCGGGGCCACGCGGGAGTAGAGCGCCAGTCCCACCGGCAGCACCATCGAAAATCCGGTATCGTTGATGATGTGAAAAGCGACGGACCACCATAGTGGAACGGGATGACCCGTTTGCGCGACGATCTGCGAGTAGAGTGCCAGTACAAGCGGCGCGGTCGCGCTGATCGCCGTGCCGATGGTGATCTTGGTGATTTCGGACGGTTCTTTCCAATGCCGGCCATACCAGCGCCAGAACGCGATCACCCCGATCATCAGCACTGTGCTGACCACGGCATCGATGGAGAACATCCAGCTCGTCGGCATTTTGCCGCCGAAAATCCCGAGCTGATAATTCTTCTCGGCCCAGATGAGATAAGCGTTGAAAATCTGATTGTTGCCGACGATAGACATCGCGAGCACTGGCAGCAGCAGAACGAGAATGGCGATCACGCCCCAATCTCTTCGTCTGAGCGGCGGACGCGCGACAGCCGTTACGTCGTTCTTTTTTACCAACACTTCCGGTGGGTAGGCGTAACGTCCGGCGAGGTAGACGCCGAGTCCGATCAGGATGCCCACGCCCGCGGAGCCGAAACCCCACTTCCAGCCGACATCTTCGCCAAGCGTTCCGGTGATGAGCGGGGCGATGATGACGGCGAGCTGAATGCCGAGAAAGTAAATCTGGAATCCATCCGCGCGACGTGGATCGTCGATCGTATAAAGATCGCCCACTTGCGCAGCGATGTTTCCTTTGAAGCAGCCGACGCCGAACAACAGCGCGAAGATGCCGATGAGAAAGGATTGCTCAAAGCACAGCAGAAAATATCCCGCCGCCATCGAACTTGCGCCGAGCGCGACCGTGGCCGTGCGTCCAATCAAACGGTCGGCGATGTATCCGCCGAGAATGGGTGTGAGATAAACTGTAGCCGTGTAGAAGCCGACGACCGCGGACGCGAACGCCGCGAAATCGAGCTTACCGTAAATAGTCTCCAACCCGTGCTGGAACGGCGTGATGCCCCAGACATGCTCGATGGTTCCAGGCTTAAATAAGTAATGGCTGAGATAAAGAACGAGCAGCGCCTGCATGCCGTAATAGGCGAAGCGCTCCCAGAACTCCGCGCCGGATAGCCAGCCGAGTCCGACCGGGTGGCCGATGAATCGCGTGTCGGAAGAAATCGAGTACTTGTCCTTCGCCACGTTGCCCGCTCGTTTTTGTTATGACGCCGCGCAATCTTTCGAAGGTTTGCGCGCTTGGCAAGTCAAGAACGCGGGATCAGCGGATGAGAAGCCGCGTGATGGCATCCTGCAACTCGCTGATGCGAAATGGCTTGCGCAAGACAGCAGTGTGCTCGTCGCGCTGACTTTCGATAGCTTCCGTGTCGGCATAGCCGCTGGCGAAAATCACCGGTAGGTCGGGGCGCTGCATGCGCGCTTTCTTCGCCACTTCCGCACCCGTCATGCCCGGCATGGCAAAATCGATCACCGTCAAGTCGGGCACGAAGCTTTGGAGGAGCGAAAGGCCCGCCGGGCCGTTCTCCGCTTCGCTCACGTTGTAGCCGAACGCCGACAGGGAATCGTTCAGAAATTGCCGCACTCCGGGATCGTCATCGATGACGAGGATTTTTGCGGTGTGCGTTTTGTCGGTGGGCCGGTCGTGATCATGTTGCACGGCGATCGAGGCGCTTTGCGATGTCTTGCGTAGAAAGAGGCTGACGGTCGTGCCTTTGCCGGAAGTCGATTGAATACGCGCAGTGCCGCCAGCCTGACGGATCATTCCATAGACCTGACTCAATCCAAGTCCCGTCCCCTTGCCAACGCCTTTGGTCGTGAAGAATGGATCGAATGCGCGCGCCATCACATCCGCCGCCATGCCTGAGCCGGTATCGCTGACCGAGAGCTCGACGTAGTCGCCGGGCGCAAGCTCGGCATCGTCTGAGAGTGTGCGGCTTTTCGTGCTGATGGAAAGTTTGCCGCCGTCGGGCATCGCGTCGCGTGCATTGATCGCAAGATTGAGCACGGCCATTTCGAGTTGGGTCTCATCGCCCAACACCGCTTGTTTGCCC
>DASZML010000340.1:0-5068 GCA_035551875.1 Rhizomicrobium sp. | reverse complement strand
GCGCGGCTATGGCGGCTCGGACAAGCCGCATCCGGTCGCAGACTATGCGATGGAGAAAATGATCGGCGATGTGGCCGGCGTGATCGAGGCGTTGTCGCCAGACAAAAGTGCGGTGCTGATCGGGCACGATTGGGGCGCACCAATCGTGTGGAACAGCGCGCTGGTGCGGCCCGATCGCGTGCGCGCGGTGGCGGGATTGAGCGTGCCATATACCGGCGTGCCGACGCGTTCGTTCCGCGAGATCTATGAAGCGGTGTTCACGAGCCGGGGCAAGTTTTTCTATCAGCACTACTTCCAGAAGGAAGGCATCGCCGAAGCGGAGGCTGAAGCCGACATTCACGGGTTCCTGCGCCGCTTCTACTATGCGCTGTCGGGCGATGCGCCGGATGGTGCGTGGCCGAACGACAAGACGACAGCCAACACGCTGCTCGATGGTCTCCTCAATCCCGATCCATTTCCGGGTTGGTTGCACAAGGACGGCCTTGGTTATTTCGCCAGCGAGTTCGGGCAAAGCGGCTTGCGCGGTCCGATCAACCGCTACCGCAATCACGACCGCGATTTCGAGTATCTGAAGCAATTCACCGGACGGAAGATCGATCAGCCATCGCTCTTCATCGGCGGCAGCCGCGATCTGGTGCTGACGATGTTCGGCAAAAACGATTTTGTGACGCCGATGCGCGAGAACCTTACAGACTTACGCGGCGCCGACGTGCTCGAAGGCTGCGGACACTGGACCCAACAAGAGCGGCCCGCCGAAGTGAACGCGCGGCTCATTCCATGGCTGAAGGGGCTGTGACTGCCATTTTGCGCAGCGCGACTGCTTAAACTTCATTAACCCTGCTTCGCGCGCGCGCCGGTTTCGCGCACATCGTTTACGCGCGGTTTAGTTCGCCAGTTCATATTTACGGTCATGTTGCATGTGCTGGGCTGCATAACCGAACAGCACGATCTGCGATTGGTCGTGCTTGCCGCATTGCTTTGCGTGACAGGATCGTGGACGGCGATCAGTCTTGCATCGCGTGCCCGGGTTAGCGCGTCTTTCGCGCGGAGCGGTTGGACCGTTGGTGCAGGCTTCGTCTTTGGCACGGGCGTCTGGGCCACCCATTTCGTTGCGATGCTCGCGTACAAGACCAGCTTCGCGATCGGCTACGATATCGTCCCCACGGTAGGTTCCATTCTTGTCGCCGTCTCGGTGTCGACCGTCGGGTTCTGGGCGTTGCTACGAGGTCATGCAGTCGTAGGTGGCATGTTGCTCGGACTCTCGGTTTGCCTGATGCATTACGTCGGGATGGATTCGGTGGAAGGTCCGTTCCATATCCTGTTCAATTTCTATTACGTCGCTAGCTCGGTCATTGTCGGCGTCACGCTCGCGACGCTTGCGGCTTTGGCCGGGATCAGCATCCAGGATATCCGCGGCCGGATACTCGCGACCGGGCTTCTCGTGGCGAGCATCGTATCGCTTCATTTCACCGCGATGACTGCGGTGACGCTGGCGCCCGATCCCACCGTTGCGTTTAGCGACGTGGTGATGGCCCCGCAGTCGCTCGCGATTGCGGTTGCGGCTGCGGCCATGCTGATCGTGGGGCTGGGACTCACCGCTGCGCTTTTGGACAGCCATCTGGCGCTGCGGCGCACCGACGAAGCCGCGCGGCTTCGCGCTTATATTGTTGACTTGGAAAGCACGCGGCTGGCTCTTCAGGAAACGGCAGCAAATCTCACCAACGCCCTGGCGCAGGCTTCTGCCGCCAACGACGCCAAGTCTGCGTTTCTCGCCGCGATGAGCCACGAACTGCGCACACCGTTGAACGCCGTTATCGGATTCTCCGACCTGATTCTTACTGAGCCGTTCGGCGCGCTTGGCAACGCGCGGTACAAAGCTTATCTCTCCGACATCCGCAACAGCGGCTCGCATCTTCTGGACATCATCAACGATGTGCTCGATCTGTCGCGGCTCGATGCCGGTCAGGAAAACCTGAGCGAGGAAGAAATCGATATCGATAACCTGATGGAGAGCGCGTTGCGCATGGTGCGGCCGCAGGCCGACAGCAGCCGGCTGCGCGTCTCGGTCAAAATGGAAGCCGATCTGCCGTGTGTTCTGGTGGATGCGCGCCGCATCCGTCAGGTATTGCTCAATGTGCTTTCGAACGCCGTCAAGTTCACGCCGGAGAACGGCGATGTGCACATTAACGTGGATGCCGCGAACAGCGGTTTGCGCATCCGCATCGCGGACACCGGCATCGGCATCGCGCGCGAAGACATGAGGCGCGTTTTCGAGCGCTTCGGCCAGGTCGATTCCAGCCTCGCCCGCAAATATGAAGGCACGGGGCTCGGGCTGCCACTGGCCCGCCAGCTCACGGAATTGCATGGCGGCACGCTGACGCTGGAGTCGGAGTTGGGCGTCGGAACGACGGTGACCATTGTTCTGCCGCTCTTCCGCCTGGTCGCGCCGAAGAGCGCCGCCGCATAACCAAAGGAAAAGGGCGGATCGCTCCGCCCCTTCTTATATTCAAAACGACAGTCGTTACGCGGCAATTGCGAACGGATAGCTGACGTCTTCGATAGCCGGCAACCCGCGCGCATTCCAATCCGCGAGCGAACACATCTTGAGCCCGAGCGCCGAGTAATCGACGGCGTAGAAACCGTTGGGCTGAAGAACTGCCGCCTTGCGCCATGCGCGGTTTGTCAGCAGATCCTGCGCCATGACGCCGACGTGGACATCATCCGACCATTTGTAGCGGAAGGAATAAATCTTCATCCCATTGCCGAGCGTCGCGAGTAGCGTGATATCCCGTTTCAGGCGGCGATCCGAACCCACGGCGATATGATGGTGATGATGGCTCGTCGTGTCCGCCCAGCCACCGGCCAAATCCATCGAGTGGTTCAGGAAATCGTAGCCGCC
This sequence comes from Rhizomicrobium sp., assembly GCA_035551875.1. Lineage (GTDB taxonomy): Bacteria > Pseudomonadota > Alphaproteobacteria > Micropepsales > Micropepsaceae > Rhizomicrobium. Next base: position 2,169 of record DASZML010000340.1, on the reverse strand, counting down.
AAGCACGACACCGTTGTCGAATGTGTAACCGACATCCGCATCAAGGCCAAATTTCTGATCGGCAAACGGGAAGAAACCGACGCCGGCCGCACCGACGATCTGATTCTGCCGATCGGACGTCAGAGCTTTGGCTGTGATTCCGAATCCGCCGTCGCCTTTGCCGAAATCGTATTGAATGCCGGCCATGAAACCGACACCCGCAAAGGCGGGTGAAACGGCGAGAACGCTCAGCAATGCTGTTGTAGAAAGCAGATGCTTCATAGTTACTTCCCCTCGTTGGCGCGCAACGCGCAGTCGGTATATTCAACTCAATTTCCGGCACTTGGAAAAGTGCGATTCACGCTGCTTTGCAGTAAAAAGGAACCAATTCTCTCAAAAGCCGTTCCGGTCGAGAACCAATCCGGGGTGCGCCATGTCTGCCTTTCTGCTTTACGTTCTTGGATTCATTGTCCTCCTTGCCGGACTGATTTACGGCGCGGTTTTGATTCATATTCCGCAGACATGGATCATCGTCGGCACTCTGGTGTTGATCGGGTTCGGTATTATGTCGGCGGTGTCGCAGACCAAGCGCCGCGATCCACCGAGCGAAGCGCCCAGCCCCTGAGTCTATTACCCGCGCAATTGCGCTAGCGGTTTTCCGGCCGCAAACAGCCCCGTATCGCCGGTCACGGTCACAAGATCGAAGCCCTTGGCGAACATCGCGCGTGCGAACTCGGACGTGCTGCCGAAAATGCCGGCATAGATCCCCGCCGCGTGTGCTGCGTGCAGGATGCGGTCGATGGCGGCTTGCGTGGCATCGTCCATCGGATTGGCGTGACCGTCGGTCGTGCCGAGCGACAAGCCGAGATCGGACGGCCCCACGAACAACATGTCGAGTCCGGGCGTGTGTGCGATGGTCTCGACATTTGTGAGGCCCTTCGCGGTTTCGATCTGCGCGATGGTGACGATGGTTTCGTTGGCGCGCGCGATGTAGTCCGGGCCGCCATAGATCGCGGCGCGATAGGGCGCGACACTGCGATAGCCCATCGGTGCATAGCGCGCGGCGCCCACGAAAGTTTTGGCTTCTTCCAACGTCTCGATGGTCGGCGCCATCACCGCATGCGCGCCGGCATCGAGCACGCGCATCACATCGCCCGGATCGTGCCACGGCACGCGCACGATGGTCGCGGCATCCGTCGTCGAAACGGCGGTGAGCATCGCCAGCGCATCTTTGAAATCGGCAGGCGCGTGCTGCAGATCGATGGTGACACTGTCCCAGCCCTGATGCGCGATGAGCTCCGCAGCGAACGCGTTGCCGAGGCCGAGCCAGCAATTGTTCGCTTTCTTTCCAGCCCTCCAGATTTCGCGCAGTTTGTTGGGACGCATCGCTCACCCATTCCTCGTTCGCGCGAGCCTAGAAGGCTGGCGGATGCTTGACCAGCGCAGGCCGACAGCGAACAGTGCGGCGAAGGGGAAACGGCATGCTGGTTTGGCTTGGTGTCGCGGTCGTCGTTGTCGGGTTTGTCGCGCGCATCAATCCGCTGCTGGTGATTGCAGCCGCTGTGCTGGTCACCGGATGGACCGCCGGTTTCGACATCGCGCATACGCTGGCGGTGTTCGGTCATGCGTTCAACGAGAACCGCTTTGTCAGCGTCGTGTTCGTCGTCTTGCCGGTGATCGGGTTGCTGGAACGCGGCGGCTTGCAGGAACGCGCGCGTACGTTGATCGCGAAGTTGCGTGGCGCGACGGTCGGCCGGCTACTCTTTATCTATATGATTTTCCGGCAGGTGATGGCGTCGATCGGATTGGCGTCAGCGGTCGGCGGCCAGGCGCAAGTCGTGCGGCCGCTGATCGCCCCGATGGCCGAAGCCGCTGCCGAGAAAGAAGAACGCGCGCCGCTCGACGACAAGACCCGCTTTCTCATTCGCGCCCACGCGGCAGCGGTGGACAATATGGGCGCGTTCTTTGGCGAAGATATTTTTCTGGCGATGGGTTCGGTGCTTCTGATCAAGGCGTTCCTGGATCAGAACGGCATCGTCGTCCAACCACTTTCGATCTCGCTGTGGTCCATTCCGACCGCGATTCTCGCCACGCTCATTCATGGTGTGCGGCTGTGGCTGCTGGATACGAAGCTAAGACAATCACCTCCCCCTTGTGGGGAGGTCGAAGCGCGCAGCGCTTCGGGTGGGG
>DASZML010000339.1:0-20587 GCA_035551875.1 Rhizomicrobium sp. | reverse complement strand
GACCTTCGTGGTGGCAACGCTCGCCGGAAACATGGAGCGCCGCGAATTTGGCATGCGCGGCTTCATCTCGCCGACCGCAGTGCATCTGGGCAGTGTCCTGATCGTCTCCGCGCTTCTGTGTATTCCGACGCTGACGGCTTTTGGTCTTGCGATTATTCTGGGTGCGGGCGCACTCGCCGGCGCGATCTATGCGGTCATCGTAATGCGCCGCATCGGCTTGCACGCACTGGGTGTGGATGACAGGTTGTTCTACGCGATCCTGCCGCTGCTTTGTTATCTGGGATTGGGTGCCGCTGCGTGGTGCTCCTATGCGTCGGATTCCGCGTGGTGTCTCGATCTTCTGGCCGGAAGCTTGATGGTTCTTCTCATCGCTGGCATGCGCAACGCCTGGGACATGGCGACCTTTATGGTGCTGGCTGGACCGAAGAAGCCTGAAAATTCAGCGTCTTAGTCTTGTATCATCAAAATTTGATGATTGCGCTTGACTATCATCAAAGAGTCATCAAATACTCCTTGCATAGAATGAGGGAGAAACCCGATGAGCAAATTTGGTGTTGGCGTCGGCGACGAATTTCCGGTCGATGATGAACGTGGGAACACCGCGTCCGCCGATCAAGGATCGACGCAGCAGCAAGCCAATCCGGAAGCGGATCGCGCGGAATTCGAAGAATGGAAACGCCGCCGCGACGCATATCGGGCGCAACAGGACGAATGGCGCAAGCAGCGTGAAGCGCATCGTGCGCAGCGCGAAGAATGGCGCGATCGCAAGCGCGCGTTCAAGGAAAAGGTCCGCGCCGCGGCGCGCGAAAGTTTCGGCCGCGACGACTTCCGCGACGATGACGATTATCCACGCGGTTTTCACCACGGTTGGGGAATGCGCCGGTCTCGGTTTCCTTTTTTTTTGGTGCCGTTTTTCGGAATACTGATCCCGATCATCATCGTGGCGGTGCTGATCTCGATCGTTGCGGCGATCTTCAAGTCACCCTTCGTCTTCCTGGGATTGGCAATCCTCGCGTTTCTCTTCTTTGCGCACCGCCACAACCACCGTCACCACGTGCGGCATCGGGATTACGATCTCGATCTGAAGGCGAGGCCCATGAGCCCGCCGCCGCCCGCAACATGAAAGACTATCTCGGTATATGAGACATCACAGACATCACCATCATCATTCCCATGAACACGCAGCACACGAAGAAGTCGCTGCTGAACACAGGCACCCCATGAGACACCACCGTCACCGTCGTTTTTACAAAGAGGCCGCAGCCGACGCGATGCGCGCTGCTGCATCCGCGATGGATGCGGGCGCCGATGAAGTGGGCGGACGTTCCACGACGCGCGTACAGCTGGAAATGCCGCCGCAAGCGATGGAACGGCTCACGCGGTTGAAAGAAAAAACCGAAGCGGCGAGCTATGCGGAAGTCATCCGCAACGCACTGCGCCTCTACGAAGCGCTCGTCGATGAACATGAGAAGGGCGCGGAGTTCTCGCTCAAGCGTGCCGACGGCGAAACCGTTGCCTACAAAATCTTCGTCTGAAAGAAACGAACATGGACAGACAGGAACAGAACACCGGCCTTCTCGATACGGCCAAGAATTTTCTCGCTCGCAAGGGCCGCCGCGCCTGGCCGCTGCGCGTTCTTTCCAAGAACCGTATCGCGCCGCACATGACGCGCGTGGAATTTTCCGGCCCCGATCTCGACGAGCTCATGTGGACACGCGGGCAGGATGTCGTTCTGGAAATTCCGACAGACTGCGGCATCGCACGCCGCCACTACACCATCCGCGATCACGACGCCGCGCGCCGCACGCTCACCATCGACTTCCTGCTGCATGGCGAAGGCGCAAGCGGACCCTGGCTCGATAGTCTTCGCACCGGCGATGACGTGACCGCCGTTGGCCCGCGCGGACATACTTATCTGCGCCCTGCCGATTGGCACTTTTTTTGCGGCGACGAGACTTGCATTCCCGGTATCTTCGCAATGCTGGAAAGCCTGCCGTTCGGCACCAAAGCGTTCGCGTTCATCGAGGTAGATAGCGAGGCGGACATCATCCCGCCGCGCGGCTCGCTGCAGGTGAACTGGGTTTTCCGCAACGGTGCGACGCCTGGCCCGAGCAAGCTGCTTTACGACGCCATCGAGGAGTTCGTGTTTCCGCAGGGCTACGGTTTCGCGTATGTTATTGGTGAGACGAGTAATGTGCGCGCGATCCGGCACCGGTTGATCGAACGTGGTATTCCGCGCGAGCGCATTGCCTCGGAAGGGTATTGGCGCCCGGGCCGCGTTGGCGGGCATGATCACGTTTAACGTTGGCACGTTTAGGAAATAAGATGCCGCTGCGCTTTGTCGAATGTCCGTCGCCCAATCGCGACGAGCGCGGCGGTTCTCCCATCGACATTCTCGTTCTGCATTACACCGGCATGAAGACGGCGGAAGAGGCGCTCGCGCGCCTGACCGATCCGGCTGCGAAAGTCTCTGCGCATTACACGGTGGATCGCGATGGGCGCGTCTACGCCCACGTCCCGGAAGAGATGCGCGCGTGGCACGCCGGCGTTTCGTATTGGGCGGGCGAGCGCAACGTGAATGCGCACTCGATCGGAATCGAGATCGTAAACCCGGGGCATGAGTTCGGCTACGTGCCGTTTGCTGCGCCGCAGATCGATGCGGTGATCGAATTGTGCCAGGGCATCGTCTCTCGCCATCCGATAACCCCATCGCGCGTGGTGGCGCACAGCGATGTTGCGCCGGCGCGCAAAGAAGATCCCGGCGAGCTGTTTCCGTGGGCGCAGTTTGCGGAGAACGGTATCGGCCTTTGGGGAAAATTTTGTGCGCGCCTCGCCGAAGTTCAGGCGCTCGCGCGCTACGGATACGGTTTGCCGCCGGACGCCGATGTGCCGATGGAAAAAGTCGTCACTGCGTTCCAGCGCCATTTCCGTCCATCGAAACTCGATGGCGTGTGGGACAGCGAGTGCGGCGCTCTTCTAGCGGGTCTACTGGACGCGACCTGATCCTGCGCAACCGATATGCGGATTGCGCGATGGCCTATTTCGTCGTCGACCCTCTACTCTCCATGGACGAAGGAGACGCGCCATGAAAACGATCGGCATGCTGGGCGGGATGAGCTGGGAAAGCTCGGCGGTCTACTACCAGCTCATCAATCGCGAAGTGCAGAAGCGGCTTGGCGGTGTGCATTCGGCCAAAGCGCTGATGTATTCGTTCGACTTCGGCGAGATCGAAAAATTGCAGCAGGATGGCCGCTGGGCTGAAGCGACGAAGGCATTGGCGGATGTCGGTGCGATGCTCGCAAAATCCGGCAGCGATTTCGTAATAATCTGCTGCAACACGATGCACCGCATGTCGGCGGAGGTTGAGAAGGCCGCCGGCGTTCCGCTCCTCACATTGCCGATCCGCTGGGCGAGGAGATCAAGCGCAACGCGTTCGGCAAAGTCGGGCTGATCGGCTCGGTCTATACGATGGAAGATGGCCGCATCGTCTCGGATCGATTGACGCAGAAATTCGGTATTGAAGTGCTTGTGCCGGAGAAGCCGGATCGCGATGTTCTCCATCGCATCATCATCGACGAATTGTGCCGCGGAAATTTCAACGACGCCGCACGGAAGGTCTGCATCGGCGTTATCGAAAAGCTCATCGCGCGCGGCGCACAAGCGATCATTCTTGGCTGTACCGAATTTCCGATTTTGCTGAAGCCGGAACACGCATCCGTGCCACTGTACGACACGGCGGCGTTCCACGCCTTTGCGGCCGTGGAGCGCGCTCTGGCTTAGTTAGTATGCTGGCGATGTTCCTGGATGTCGCGGCGACGCAGACCGCCGAGACCGTAGTGTTCGATCGCATCCTGCCAGCCGACAAATTCATCGACGGACAACGCATAACGATCGCAGGCGTCATCGAGCGACAGCAATCCGCATTTCACGGCGGAAACGATTGTCGCTTTCAGTTTGGGTGTCCAACGCTTGGTGGTGGGGAGGGGCAGATCGCTGAAGGCAATGCTTTCGCTCTCGTCTTCCACGATCAGGTTTTCAAAATATCGGCCGTCACGTCCCATGAGGTTTGCTCCTTCTTGCGGGGGTACAAAGGAGTTAAGTCAGCCAATTGTGTCGCGTTCCGGGCACGCGCACAGCAACTTCGAACACGTTAAACAATGCGGCAACGAGATCGTCCGCATTTGATTGCGATTTTCATTAACTGGGTTCCCGGCTCGCGCTTCACTTGCGCTCCGCTGGCTCTTTGGAATTTTGTCATGGCCGGACAGCAAGCGAAGCGCCGCGCGATCCGGCCATCCATGTTTCCCGGCACCCGCTCGCGTTGCTCGCTGGCCGGGAATGACGTAGTTCTGCGGTGTCAGATGGCCGGGTGACCGCGGGACATTGCGCAAGCGATGTGTCGAGGAAAGTCCGGGCTCCACGGAAACACGGTGACGGATAACGTCCGCCCAGGGTAACCTGAGGGATAGCGCCACAGAAATGACACCGCCTACCGGCCTAAAGCCGCGGCAAGGTTGAAATGGTGCGGTAAGAGCGCACCGCGTCTCTGGCAACAGAGGCGGCTCTGGCAAGCCCCACCGGGAGCAAGACCAAATAGGGACGGCACGTAATCCGTTTCCGGATAGCCGTCCGGGTAGGTCGCGTGAGGTGACGAGCAATCGTCATCCCAGAGGAATGGTCATCGCTTCACTTCGGTGAAGGCACAGAACCCGGCTTACAGGCCATCTGACACTTTAATTTTTCGCGGCCACTATCGAAGCGCGGCTTGCCGATCGAAAGCTAACATGCGGCAACTTGGCGATAAAACCGCCGGGAACATATCGCAATATGATCAGTTAGTTTGATGAACGACGGTAATCCTTGCTGCCGCTCCCTTGCTCCGTTTCAGCAAGAATTCCGGGAGGCGCGATTTGTCCGATACCATTTTGGCGGCAGACCGCGCCGCCGTGAGAGGCGCATGTTTGATTGCGCTCGCGGCAGCTGTCGGTTTTGTAATCTGCCTGATCGATTATTTTACCCCCCACGGCACGATCGCGCATCAATGGGGCACGCTTCTGGTCGTTATTTCCACACTGCTGATGCTCGGAGCGTCCTCCTGGATCACGTTCGGTTCCATGCCCCGCTGGCTGCTTATTCTGTTCGACGTTCTCATCATTTTCGACATTCTGGGAACGGCGATCTGCGCTTACTTCCTTGAAGCGCCGGCGCTGCTTGTCTTTATGGTGATCGCCCTCATCGGCTGGATATGGCACCTGGCCGGCGACACGCCGCGCATTTCCGCAAGCTGAAAGAAGATGCGCATGCTGAAAACCGCCTCTATTGCCTTTGCGGCCGCCATCGCGGCGGTCACTGCCGGCGCCTCCGCGCAAGATCAAAACTGGGATACGTTCAATGGCGATTTGATGGCGCAGAAATATTCCACCGCCACGCAGATCACCCCGCAGAACGTCAAAAATCTGAAAAAAGCCTGGGAAATCCGCACAGGCGATATGTCGACGAAACTGTTTGGCGTACCTGCGGAAACTTATTTTGAAGCTACGCCGATATTTGCCGACAACACCGTGTACATTGGCACGCCGTTCTACCGCATCTTCGCGCTACAGCCCGATACGGGAAAAGTGAAATGGATTTTCGATCCGCATGAACCGCGCAAGGCGCTGACGCAGCCGGGCATGAAGTCGCGTGGCGTGGCCTATTGGCAATCGGCCAATCCTATGGCGGGGCAGCCATGCCAGAAGATCGTCTATATCGGCACAATGACGGCCAAGCTCTATGCCGTCGATGCCGACAGCGGAAAGGCCTGCACCGGCTTCGCTCAGAATGGCGTCCTCGATATCGATCAATGGAACACGGCGAAGGGCACCTGGCCGATGTCCATCCTCCAGCCGCCGACCGTGTTCAAGAACATGCTCATCATCGGCTGGGCCGGAAAAGATTGGGCGATCGGCCACCGCGCGCCTGCCGGCAACGTGTTCGGTGTCGATGCGCAAACCGGTCGGTTGAAGTGGACCTTCAATGTCCTGCCGCCCGAAGCGGTGAAAAATTCCGGCACCGCGAATGTGTGGGCGAGCATGTCGGTCGATCCGAAAACCGGCATCGTTTACCTACCGGTGAGTTCGCCGAGCCCGAACTATTGGGGCGGCAATCGCAAGGAGAAGCTGCCCTACGCGACATCAATCACCGCGCTCAACTCGCAAACCGGCAAAGTGATCTGGAGCCGCCAGCTCGTTCATCACGACATCTGGGACTACGACACCAATTCCGCGCCCGTGCTGGTCGACATTCAGAAAGACGGCAAGACGATCCCCGCGCTGGTTCAATCCACCAAGCAAGGCTATCTCTTCGTGCTCAACCGCACGAATGGCGAGCCAATCTATCCGATCACGGAGATGCCGGTTCCAAAGTCAGATGTACCGGGCGAGGCGACATCGCCGACACAGCCGGTCGTTCTGCACCCCCAGCCGGTGATGCCCGACAAGTGGGGCGGCGTTTCATGGATTGCGGACCTCGTGAGCGCCGGGCAATGCAGCCGCATATTCAAGACGGTGCGCTACGACGGCAAATTCACTCCGCCGAGTTTGAAAGGAACACTCGCCTTTCCGCCGACGGTCGGTGGTGTCGAGTGGGGCGGTGGCGCGATCGATCCCGCTCACGGCATCTACGTCGTGAACAATTCTTATACCGCGCAGATCTTCAAGCTCATGCCGCGCAAGCAGTTTGACGCGAAGACCAAAGGCATGAGTCAGGACGAAGCGCAGGATTACTTCGCGCAATCCGGAACGCCTTATGGAGTCTACGTCCACAATTTCTTCAACTGGCTGAACATGGCGTGTTGGGCGCCGCCCTACGGTTCGCTTTCCGCGTACGATCTCAAGACAGGCAATCTGCTCTGGAAGAAGCCGTTCGGCCAAATTCAGTGGTGGGGCTTCTATATGCCCAAGTCATGGGGCTCGGTAACGATCGGTGCGCCCATTGTCACCAGGACGGGTCTCATCTTCATCGGCGCTTCGATGGATTCGCGCGTGCGCGCGGTGGATCTCAAAACCGGCAAGGTATTGTGGAAGGCGGATGTTGATGCGCCGGCCGTGGCGATGCCCGCGACCTATATGTACAAGGGCAAGCAGTATGTCGTCTTCACCGCGGGCGGCAATCCGCTGCTGACGGCGAAGATCAGCGATCAGGTCGTCGCATTCGCGTTGCCCTCCTAGCACCGACAGTGGTGAGCTTCGTGCGCGGATTTTTTCCCGGATGTCTGATCGTTCTTCTTGCTGGAAGCACGGCGTTCGCCAACGACGCATCGTTTCAACCGGGCCTGACCGGCGATTGGAACGGTGCGCGTACCGATCTCGCCGACCAGGGCTGGCAGTTCCAGGTAAAAGGCGTTTTCGAAGGCGCATGGAATCCATCCGGCGGCGATCATCAATCCGTTGCTGGCGCAGGCGAACTGGATTTTATGGCGCTGGCCGATCTCGGCAAGCTCCTCGGTGATGATGGCGGTTCGATTGAAGCCAATATTACCAAGCGCTTCGGCGCCAATCTCGTGAATGTCGCCGGTCTCAACACGCTGATGCAGCCGCAGGAGATTTATGGCCGTGGCGATATCTGGCGTCTGACGCAGTTCTCCTACGCACAGGATCTGTTCAACAAGACGATCAACATCGAACTCGGGCGCATGAATCCCGGCGCCGATTTCGATGTGATCCCTTGCAATTTCGAAAACCTCACTTTTTGCGGCTCGACAGCTGGCAATGTGGACGGCGACTACTGGTTCAATTCACCGGTGAGCCAATGGGCCGTGCGCGTAAAAGCAAATCTCACCGATACGCTGGACGCGGAAATCGGCCTGTATCAGATCAATCCAAAAAATCTCGTGCACGGTTTCTCATTGGGCTTCTCGGGCGGCGAGGGCGAACTGATCCCCTTCGAGCTGGAATGGAAGCCGTCGCTCGTTGCCGGTCTTCCCGGCGATTTTCAGATCGGCGGCTGGCACAGCAGCATGCAAGCGCCGGATGTTTTCTATGACGTCAATCATGATTCCCTTGCGGTGACGGGCTTGCCGGCGTTGATGGATCACGGTCGCGATGGCTTTTTCCTCGACGCGCGGCAGCAGATCACCGGCGAAGCGCCGCCCAAAAGTGCTGCTCCCGGCAGTTACGGCAAAGGCCTTACGGTCTTCGTCAAATACCTGCAGTCCGACCGCCGCACATCGACGACGGATAAGCAATTTGCGATGGGCGCGACTTATAAAGGCGCGTTGGCATCGCGCCCTGACGACGAAATTGCGCTGGCGGTTGGCAGCACGCACGTCAACGATCGGCTTGCCGAGGGCGAGGGGCTTCACAACGCGGCGAGTCTTTTGCCCGTCGATCCTGTGCAGCATACCGAATATGCAGCCGAGCTCGATTATCGCGCGATGATCGCTCCGGGCGCTGAAGTTTCACCCAATCTGCAATATATCGTCGATCCGGGCGGCGTTTCGCGTCGAAAAGACATTCTGGTTGTGGGTGTGAAGACCGAGCTTTCGCTTTAACCGCCAGCGCGGGCGCGAGCGATTGCGCGGGGCGTGAGTCTGCCCGTAAATGCCGCCATGACGGAAAAGCCGCGCGGGCTCGTTCGCAATGTCTTCATCGTCTCCAGCGGCAATTTTCTGGAGATGTTCGACTTCATGGTCTACGGCTACTACGCCGTCGCCATCGCGAACGCGTATTTTCCGTCGGCCGACAAGTTTGCATCGCTGATGGCGTCGCTCGCAGCATTCGGTGCGGGCTTTCTGATGCGTCCGCTCGGCGCGCTCATCCTTGGCAGTTATCTGGACAGGCATGGACGTCGCAAAGGGCTGTTGCTTACGCTGGCGCTGATGGCCATCGGGACATTCACGATCGCTGCTTGCCCGGGATATATGCGCATCGGCTTCGCGGCCCCGCTGATCGTTTTGCTCGGGCGTCTCGTGCAAGGTCTTTCCGCCGGCGTGGAACTGGGCGGTGTGTCGGTCTATCTCGCCGAAATCGCGACACCCGGCCATCGCGGCTTCTTCGTAAGCTGGCAATCTGCCAGTCAGCAAGTTGCGGTTATCTGCGCGGCGCTGATTGGCGTCGTTGCGAGCAGTTATCTCGATGCCCAGCAGATGTCCGCTTGGGGCTGGCGCGTTCCATTCTTCGTCGGCTGTGCGCTCATTCCCTTTCTGATTTATTTGCGAACCGGTCTGGAAGAGACGCAAGCGTTTCTCCGACAACCCGTGCGTCACTCGCAAGTCGAAATCACGCGGCGAACCACAGCCGCGTGGCACATCGTGTTGCCGGGCATGATGCTGGTGACGATGACGACGGTGTCGTTCTATTTCGTCACCGCGTACACGCCGACATTCGGCTCGGCGGTGCTGCATCTGCCAATGCGCGACAGTCTGTTTGTCACACTCTGCGTCGGTATCCTGAATTTCGTGGTGCTTCCTCTCGGCGGTGCGTTGTCGGATCGGATCGGCCGCAAGCCTCTGCTCTTCACCTGCACCGCACTTACGATCCTCACCAGCTATCCCGCGATGCTGTGGCTGACGGATATGCCGTCCTTCGCCAGGCTCCTGTCGGTCGAGCTTTGGCTCGCGCTCGTTTACGCGGCCTACAACGGCGCGATGGTGGCATTTCTGACCGAAGTCGTGCCGCCCGAAATTCGCACCTCGGGATTTTCGCTCGCTTATAGTCTGGCGACCGCGATCTTCGGCGGATTCACGCCGTTTATCTGCACATGGCTGATCCATGCGACGGGCAATCGCGCAGTTCCCGCGCTATGGTTGAGCGCTGCGGCGTTGTTGGGTGCCTGCGCGACGTTTATTCTGAAGCCGCATGAAGCGGCGCATTCTTGAATGTTGGGGGAGAGCAAAATGCGATTTGCGATATTGGCCGGAGCGATAATTTTGGCAGGCAGCGCATCGGCCGCGGATTTGGAGCTGCCGCTGCACAAAGCGGGACTCTGGCAGAACGGCATCGACGCCGACGGGCAGCACATCACAAACATGCAATGTTTCGATGATCTATCGCAGAAAAAGCTTGTCGCGCTCGGCCACGCGCGTTGTTCGGAACATCATGTGACGCACAACGCCGATGGTTCATGGACATCGACGGGCACTTGCGAGTTTCAGCAAGGCACCGTCGTCACCAGCAGTTCGGCGATAAGCGGCGATTTCGACCGCAGACTCACCGTGGTCACGGACACGACCACACCGTCGGTATCGCATGTGGCGGTGACCTCGACATGGATTGGCGTCTGCAAGCCGGGCATGAGCGGCGGCGATGTGGTCATGTCGGACGGCTCGAAGATAAATATGCTCGACGAAATGGGCGGCAAGTAACGCAGCCTCTTGAAGGCCTTCGCGCAGCGCGCCATTTGTCCTGAAGGAGCCGGCCGCCGTGAACCGCACATCGTTGACCCATCGCGCCTATCAGGCAGTGATCGCTATCAAGGGACTGGACGGTGCGCTGGAAACACTCGCCGGCCTTATCGTCGTCATTGCCGGTCCACAGCGCATCTACGACTTTCTCGTCGCCATCACGGCGCCCGAACTGGAGGATCACCCCGCCAGCCGTACGGCGCATTTCGTCCGCCACGGTGCGGAGAATTTGCTGCACGCGTCACATCTGTTTGTCGTGACGTATCTGCTGGTGCACGGCGTGTTGAAGCTTGGCATCGCGATCAGTCTGTTGCGCGAGATCGCTCGCTGGATATTCCCGGTCTCGGTCGCGATCCTCGGCCTCTTCGTGCTGTTCATGTTCCACCGGCTCACGCATCACTGGTCGAACTGGCTGCTGGCCTTTGCGCTCTTCGACGTTGTCACGATCGCGCTTGTGCTGAACGAATGGCGGCGGGTCGCCAACACGCGCTGATCAGATTCGCGACGTGGTTTTTTGGTCGTCCTGACCATCGAAATACTCTACGAGCGCGGCGCGAAATAACGACTCATTCGGCGCAGCGTGCGCAAACAGCGTCATCGAAGAATGAAATTTCAGATCGTCCGGCGATCCGAAGATCGCATGCGCGCTCTTTCCTGCGACCGCGAGAACTGCTTCGGTGCATTTCTGCAGCCGCGCACCCAATACCGGATGTGCGAGATAGGCGCGGGCTTCTGCGAGTGAACGGATGGCATAGGTTTGCGCCATCGTACTGTGGCCCAGGCCATCGATCTGCGGAAACATGAACCACATCCAGTGCGAGCGCTTGCGGCCTTCGCGCAATTCGGCGAGCGCGCGCTCATATATGTCTGCTTGCGCATCGACGAAGCGTTGGAGATCGAACGGATCAGAGTCCGGCATTCTTCGCGATGACCTCGGAGATGGCGGACCAGTCTTTCTCGCCCATGCCCGCATCGATCGCCTGATGAAAATGCTTTGCCGCGAGATCGGCGATCGGCATGTCCATGGCGAGGCCGCCGGCGGCACTGCGCGCAAGATCGGCGTCTTTCAATCCCAGAACCATCTCGAAACCGGCAGGCTCGAAATGCTTGCCGAGGATGAGTTGCCCGTAACCCTGATGCACGCGGCTGGCGAATAGCGAGTTCGACATCGTCTCGTGAAACAGCTTGGGATCGACACCGCCTTTGCGTAGCAGAGCGAAGGCCTCGCTCATGGTTTCGAGCGCGGCGATGATCATGAAGTTCCCGGCGATCTTGAACAAATTGGCTTTTTCCGGCGTATCGCCAGCATTCACCGTGTGCACGCCGATGGCGCCGAATATGGGCGCGAGTTTGTCGACCGTGTGTTTTGTGCCAGCCGCGACCACGATCAGCTTCGCCGTTTCCGCGGCATCGGGACGTCCGAACACAGGCGAAGCAACATAGTGCAGCCCGCGTTTTTCATGTGCGGCCGCCATCGCGCGCGCAAAGTCCACAGACACTGTTGCGCAATTGGCATGGATCAATCCTTTCGCGGCGCCGTCGAGCAGCTTGCCGTCGAGCCCAACGGCGCGCATGACCGCGTCGCTCGCGAGCATCGAGAACAGCGCATCGCCTTGCAGCGCGTCTTCTGGAGAGTTTGCGGCGCGCGCGCCTTTTCTGACGAGTTCTTCGACCGGCTCTTTCGAACGGTTCCACACCGTGACGTCGTGTCCGGCTTTGACAATGTTGTGAGCGATTGCCGCGCCCATTTTGCCGAGTCCGATGAATCCGATTTTCATCGCGAGGTTCCTTCCAATGCTTTGTTGACGCACTCTAGCCGAGCGACTTTCTCTCGGCTTGCGTCACACGCGCGCAACGCCGCGGGAAACCGCGAATTTCGCGCAATGCGTTCAGGTTGATGAACGCGCGATGAACGACATATCTCTTTACATTCAATTGGTTCCGCTGGATTTGCGCAACGACTCAAAGCGATCAGCGTTGTTACGGCAGGCGCTGGAGCAAAGGAGATAAAAATGAAAATTCTCGGCAAGCTTGCTGTCGGTGCGGCTATGGCTGCAACGGCGGCGATGATGACGACGGTGCCCGCCGATGCGCGTGTGTCGGTTGGTATCGGTGTTGGCGTTCCGGCCTATGGTTACGGCTATGGCTACGCGCCTTATCCCGCCTACTACGGATGCAATCCGTATTACACGCCGTGCGGACCCGCTTACTATGACTACTATGGCGGGCCGTATATCGGCTATTACAGTGGCGGCTATGGCTACCACCGCGGATATCGCGGTTATCGCGGCGGATATCGTGGTGGCTATCACGGCGGTTACCACCACCATCACTAATCGTTTGCGACTAAAGAAGCGCGGATTGTCGAAAGGCAGTCCGCGTTTTTTCATGTCCGGATGCACGCCCGTCAGCGTGTGTAGCTTGGCTCGCGCTTTTCCAGAAACGCTGAAATGCCTTCGCGAAAGTCCTCGCCCTGGGCGCAAAGGATCTGGTTGCGGTCTTCCATCGCAATCGCGGCTTCGAGCGAGCCCGCGTCGATCGCGTGGTTCAAGCACTCTTTGGTCAGACGTAAGCCGAGCGGTGTGGCGTGGAGCATGTCTTTCACGAAGCCGCGCGCTTCGCTTTCGAGTTTGTCTTCGCTGACGACGTTGGCAAACAACCCCAGGGCCCGCCCTCGTTCGGCATCGATGAAGCGGCCGGTGAGCATAAACTCGCTTGCCGCCGATGTGCCGATCATGCGCGGTAGAAAATAGCTCACGCCAATATCGCAAGCGGATAAGCCGATGCGGATGAAGGCGGCGTTCATGCGCGCCGTTGGCGTGGCGATGCGCAAATCCGATGCCAGCGCGAGTGCAAATCCACCGCCGGATGCCGGGCCGTTGACCATCGCGACGATCGGTTGCGGGCAACGGCGCATCGCCATCACGATCTCGCTGATTTTGCGCTGGCTGACGAGGCCGCCACTGACGGTCGCGGTCGTGTCGGAATTGTCGCGCTCCTTCAGGTCGAGACCGGCGCAGAAACCGCGCCCCGCACCGCCAAGAACAACCACGCGCACATCGTGTCGCCAATAGAGTCCGGTGAAGAGATCGCGCAAGTCATCGACAAGTTTGCGGTTAAGCGCGTTGAGCCGCTCCGGCCGGTTCATCGTCACCCACAATGCCGCACCTTCCTCGCGAACGATGAGATGTTCGTATGTCATGCGTGCCTCCGGTTTTCTGGGAGACACTATCGCGCGAAAACGGCAGGTTTGTCTTGAACGGCTGTTGCTTGACTTGCTCTTGATATTGTCGCGCAGTGATGACCGATGAAGCACTTGGCATCGGTAACTTTCTGGTCGTTATACGAAAGACTGCCGGCGGACATTCGCCGCGTGGCGGACAAGAATTTCGCATTGCTCAAAGAAAATCCGCAGCATCCTTCGCTGCACTTTAAGAAAGTGGGGCGGTTCTGGAGCGTGCGCGTCGGTATGCACTATCGTGCTATCGCTACGGAACACGATGGCGATATGCGCTGGCACTGGATCGGCTCACACGCCGATTACGATTCCCTGATTTAGATTTCGCGGAAGCGGCCAGCTTTGAAATCGGCGTCGGATTTTCCGACCAGCTTGTCGAACTTGCCGTTGGCGGCATCAGCGTCCATCTGGCGATCCCAGCGGTCGGCGGAAAATTGCTCGAACCACGCGCGAAACCGCGCAAGCTCCGAGGCGGGGAGCTTTTCAATTGCTTTTTCGAGTTCTTCGACGCTCATGGTGCGAATATAGCACAGACAATGCGCCAAACCAGTTCTCAAAACTGACCAAGCCTATCGCCCGTAGGGTCCGAGCCAGATGCTCACCAGCGCAGCGATGGCAACCAGCATCAGCGTTCCGTTCACCAGGAACAGAACCCATTTGGGGATGCGCTGTGCATTCGGCATCGGGTCTTTGAACCTCGGGACAAGTTCGCGCCACACCGCCGCGCCGAAGCAGAATGCGGAGAAGAGGCACAGAACCGAACCGACGACCTGAACGAACAACGTCGGGAGGACGTGTGCCAGCAACGCCTTGGCGCCGACGCCGCTGGCCAACGCAGCAAAGCCGGTGCGCACCCAGGCGGCGTAGGTGCGTTCCGCGGCATAGATGGTGCGATCCGCGGCAAGGATAGTGCTGATGTCGGCGCTGTTCTCGATTTCGACGGCGCTGTCGGCAACATGCTCGGCGCTGTCTTTGATGTGCTTCGAAGCGCGATGGATTTCGGCACGTTCGATCTTCGCAGTTTTCTGGTCGGCGCGCGCTTTCTTGTCGGCGGTACTCATATTCGCGCTTCCGCTGGAGGTCGTGGTAGGAACGCGGCGGCATATGCGCGGGTTCCCTATGCCAAGGCAGGCACATGAGCGATCGACCACACGACATCATCGAGAAGAAGGTCATTCGCGAGGAGCGCTCGGTCCTCCTCGACAATCTCACCGCCATCACCGACAAGGCGATGATCGCGCTCGCTTTCGTCTGGATCGGGCTGATGATCGGCGATTTTCTGGGCAAGCTCACGCCGCCGCTCGTGATCCTGAACGATGTCATCTGGGGCATTTTCGGTCTGGATTTTCTCGTCAAGTTCGCGATCGCGCCGCACAAGCTGGCGTTCCTCAAAACTCATTGGCTACTTCTGATATCGCTGGTGTTGCCGGCGTTCCGGCTACTTAGAATTTTGCAGGCGCTGAGCGCGCTACGGGCCTTGAGCTTTGTGCGCATTCTCACATCCCTCAATGTCGGCATCGGCCAACTCACGAGCGCGATGGGACGGCGCGGCGTTGGTTATGTCACCGTCATCAGCATTATCGTGCTCTTCGGCGGCGCGGCCGGCATGTACAATCTCGAAAACCCGCACCAGCTGCTCGCACAAGGTTTCGGCAACGTGGTCAAACTGGGGGGCGGCTTGCACAGCTACAGCGATGCGGTCTGGTGGACGGCGATGCTGATGACCACGATCGGCTCGCAATACTGGCCGGTGACGACCGCCGGTCGCGCGCTATGCTTTCTGTTGTCGATGTTTTCGCTCGGCGTGTTCGGCTACATCACGGCCGCGCTGGCAAGCTTCTTCGTCGACAAGGAGCAGACGGCCGACAAGCCGCGACGTGGGAGCGAAGAATCGATCGACGCGTTGCGGGCGGACGTTCAAACACTCATCCGGGAAGTGCGCCAAATGCGCGAGCGCAACCCAAGCAAATAGAAAGCAGGCTCGCGCCTACTTCCTGTTTGCCGCCAGCCACGCGTCTATTTCCGGCAGATAGTGCGCCCGGATTTTAGCCCAGTACGCGATGGCGCCTTCAGCCTTCACGCTATCCCCGCGCGCGCCGGGCGAAATATACTTGTCGGCATAGGCCTTCAGCTTTTCGATCATCGCCGGATCGAACGAGCTGTTCGCGAGTCCCGGCGCGAAGCGGTCGATTGCATCCGGCTCCAGGACTTTATTGAGCGCATCGCGATGCGCGACATAGAAATCGAATGCCATTTCCGGATGCAGACCCGAAACCGCACCGATGAGCCGCAAGCGCAGCGTCACCGGGACTTCGTCGGTAAGAGACAGGTCCATGGCCTTCTGTGCGATTGCCGGATCCTCGGCAAAGGCAAGGCCGGTGTAAAACTCTTCTTTCAGCGCGCTGTCGGTCGTGGCTTGCGCGAGTTGGTGAAGCTGTTCCCACCGCTCCGCGTTGATGTGGCGCGTCACGACCCGCAACATCGTCTGACGCATATCGCCGGACATCGCCGTTGGCGCTTGCAGGAACGTAGCGAAGCGTTTGTTGGCTTCGGCTATCACGCCTTCGTCGCCCGTCTGGCTCAATGCATCGATCAGATCGCCGCGTAACAACGCGATGTTGGTATCCTCGCCGGGTTTCGCATCCCATCCGATTTTCGCGAACACCGGATCGAGCACGCTTCGCACGAAGGCGCGGTAGGCCGGCTGCCCGGGCAGCCCACGATAGACCGTATCGATGCCCTGCATGCGGCCGGACAGCGTGTCGAGCACTTGCGCGTCGGTGTCTGGCGTCACTTGCGAGGCGAGCGTGAGGAAGTGGCCGAACGGCGTGATGCCGATATAGCCATTGTCACGCGCGTCGTTGATTAGGCCGAGCTGGTCTTCCGGCGAGAACGAGGCGAACGATGTCGTGATGTCCTTGAATGACGCGTCGTCGAATGCGACGCGGAAGTAGGCGGTTTGCCCGGCGTTCACCAGTCCGCCTTTTTCGGATGAAAGCGGCACGTCCTGTGGCGCTTCGCGCGTCACGATGCCATGCCATTCACGCGCATTGCCGAGATCGCGCACAGTCACCGGCACATGCCAGCTCGTCGGTGCGTTCTCGCTGTCGTCGTCGACGGCGCGTTCCTGCGTCAGATGCAGGCCGGCCGAAGTCTTCGCGACACGGATCAGCGGGACGCCGGCTTGCAGCGTGAAATCGTGCGCGATCTGCGTCACCGGCGTCGGCGATACGTTGTCGAGCTCACGCCACAGATCGTCCGTTACCGTGTTGCCGTACGCGTGATCCTTCATGTAGGCGCGAATGCCGGCGCGGAACATATCTTCGCCGACGTAGCTTTCCAGCATGCGGATGACCGCCTGGCCTTTGGAATAGGTGATGTTGTCGAACGCCTGATCGGCCTGCAGAACGTCGTGGATCGGTGTGATGATCGGATGCGTGCCGGCGCGTGCATCCTCGCGCATGGCATTTTCACGCGCGTTTATCGACGCCATCCACATATGCCATTCGGGATGGAAGTGATGGTGGCCTTGTTCTCCATCCACGATGCGAAACCTTCGTTCAGCCAGAGATCCTCCCACCAATCCATGGTGACAAGATCGCCGAACCATTGATGCGCCATCTCATGCGCGACATCGACCGAGATGTTGCGGCGCTCGGCCTCGCTGCCGGTCTTGGGATCGACCATCAACGCCGTTTCGAAGAAGAAGATCGCGCCCCAATTTTCCATGGCGCCGAACGTTTCGCTTTCGCCCGGTCCGGCGATGAGGTCTAGTTTTGGCAGCGGGAATTTCTGACCGAAATAATCTTCGTAATAAGGCAGGAACTTCGATGCTTCATCGAGGGCATATTGCGCTTTGTTGCCGTCGCCGCGCTTGAACACGATGCCGACATCGACGCCGTTCACCTTGCGCGAAACACGTTCGAAATCGCCGGTGCCGAAGAACAGCAGGTAAGATGACATCCTGGGCGAGGCCATGAAATGCACGCGCTTCAGGCCGTTCGTGAGCGTTTCGGTTTTCGCGATCGGCATGTTGGAGAGCGGAAAATCGGCTTGCGGCACTGTGGCCGTCACCACGAACACGGCCTTGCGGTTCGGCTCGTCCCACGACGGTACGAAGCGCCGTTCGTCGGAATTTTCGAATTGCGTGAACAGCGCCCGCTTCTTGGCACCGGTCTTGTCCGTGTAGTCCAGCGCGAAGAGGCCCGACGGATGCGGATTGATCTTGCCGGTGTAAGTGATGGCGAGCGAATGTTTGCCGGGCTTGATTGGGGCCGGGAAGGTGAAGGTCGCGGTTTCTTCGGTCGTGTCGAAGACCGGTTTCGGCGCTGCGTGGCCGTCGAGCGCGACGGTGCTGAAGGCAAGATCGGCCGCGTTGAGCGCGATGGTTTTCGTTGCCTTCTTCACATCGAGCGCGATCTTCACGCTGCCGGTGAAGCTCATATGCGCGGCGTCGGGCGTGACTGCGAGGTCATAGCGCGCCGGCTGCACGTCGGCCGGAAGCACGACGCGCCCGCCGATATCGGCAGCGTGCGCGGTGATCGGCAGGGCTGTAACAAGAACGGCGGCAAGACGAAGTGCGCGCATGAAAATCCCCTCGGGTCGCAACATATGTAGTTAGGAGACGTGCGGTCTGCCAACAAGATGTGCGTGCAGAGCCCGGTCACTTTTGCAGCATGTGCCAAAACTAGTAGACTTTCGCGCTTCTTTCGAAAGGGTGGTCCGCCGTGAGAGCTTTGGAAATCATCGCCGCGCTGATTTTGGCCGGCGTCGTGTTCATCGTCATCAAGCTGGTTGGCGTCGCCATCCACATCGCGTTTATCGGCGCCGTTGTGGGATTGGTCATTGGATTTGTGGTCGCGCGAATGTTTCGGCGGGACTGACGTTTTCGCCATTTCACGATGAAAGCTGGGGATTATCGAAACTCGCGGTATGGCGGCATGCGATCCTGTGAAACTCTTTTCAATGAGATTCGCAATCACGACACGAGAGGTATTCGCGTGATACTGCCGCAAAACGACAGCCTGACCGTAACCAGCAGCACCTTTGTCAAAGGCGAGATGGGGCTGATTGCAAAGCGCGCGTTCAAGAAGGGCGATGCGCTGTTTCGCGTCGAAGGTCCGGTGATGGACCGCCCCACGAAATACTCGTTCGCCCTGAGGCTCGACAAACACATCGAGCCGCAGCGCGAGGACGGCATCTCCGACTTCGGTCATTACATGAACCATTCTTGCGATCCGAACGTGATCGTGCGGCCCGTCATGCCGGTTTCGGAAGCGCCCTATATCGAAGTCGTTGCGCGGCGTCCGATTGCGGCAGGCGAAGAGATCGCCTTCGATTATGCTTCACTGGAATACGAAGTGACGGTTGCCAATGCGACGTGCCGCTGTGGCAAAGCGCTTTGCCGTGGCGTGATCCACGGCTTCAAGGATTTGCCGGCCGCCGTTGCAGAGGATTATGCGCGCGAGGGCCTGATCCCGGACTATCTGCTCGAGATGCGCAGCGCCGAACCTCTGCGCCGCGTCGTCAGCGGATAATCTACCGCACAGGATTGCGATGCAGCGATGCGTTCTCGGCACGGCGCCGCAAGCCTTCGGTCTCGATCGTCGTAACGATCTCGGGCCGTCGGCCAGCAAGGTCGCGGAAGTCGGCGATGTCGAGCACGAGAAGCACGCTTGGCTTCGTCGCCACCACATCGGCAGAGCGTGGCGTTCCGAAAAGAAGTGCCATCTCCCCGAAGAAACTTCCCGGTCCTAAAACTATGGGTTGAGGCTGCAACTGCACGGCAGCTTCGCCGGACACGATGAAATACATCGCATCGCCAGGATCACCCGCCTGAACGATCACTGTGTTTTTCGATACGTCTCGGGAATGCAGCAACCGCACGATGTCGGCGATCGCCGCCGCGCCAAGCCCCTGAAAGAACGAGACCGACATCACAAGATCCCAGGTGTGCAGGAAATGGCGCCGCCGCAATTCTTCCGCAAAGGCGGTCGCGATCACACCGGCTTGCAGCGAGAACATGACGATGCCGCCGATCATCAACCATCCGGCCAGAATGCGTCCCCAGATCGTGACGGGAAGTGCGTCGCCATAGCCGGTCGTGGTCAATGTCACGATGGCCCACCACATGGCTTTGGGAATGCTGCCGAACGCGTCCGGCTGGACGTTGCGTTCGAAAATGTAAGCCAGCGTCGCCGCGACGATGAAAACGATCAGGAATACGCTGGCAAGGCTCAGCAAGGGCGCGCGGCTGCGCTCGATGACGCGCCAGAACAGCCCGAGCCTTGTATCGTCGCGGATGTATCGCAGAATCCAGATCAGCGCGAAGAGATCGCTGTCCGGCCCAAAGTGGGCGCACAGCCATCCCAGCGGGAGCGCAAGCACGGACAAGATGTCGATCAGTCCTTCCGCCGAAATGAAATAGGCGGCGTAGCCGTGCTGCGAAGGTGCCCGATAAAGCTTTGCAAGAAATTCGGCCACCATCAGTGCCCAAACTCCAAGGAGCACGAACATGATGGCGTGCTGTTCGAAAGGGGTCAGCGATGTCGCGGTGCCGCCAATCGCAAGCACGAGTGCGACCGCGGTGAGGCCGTCCAGCAGGAACGCGAAGCGTTCCAGATAATATGTTAGCCCCTTCGACATCCGTTTCGCTTTCTTGGCCGAAGAAAACGGTACGCCCTGTCGAATCGGCGGCGGCCGAGTCGATCTTCAGATACTACGCCAAGGCTCTCGCGAGGGAACTTGCAGGCCCATTCGGCGGTCGTCCCCGGCGCCTAGACCAGCACCGGCAATTCCTTCAAGCCGCGGAAGAAGGGCAGCGTGCGCCATTCTGGTTTCCAGTTGGGATCGGCCAAGCGTGCATTGGGGTAGCGCTGGAAGAACGACAGGATCGCGGACTGCGCTTCCATGCGCGCGAGTGGCGCGCCGATGCATAGATGCGCGCCGCCGCCGAATGCGACATGCGG
>DASZML010000338.1:0-4857 GCA_035551875.1 Rhizomicrobium sp. | reverse complement strand
CCGATGATCATGCGCAAACTCTCGCCGTGCGCGGCCCGGCAAAAAAGATTTGCGTGCGGAGACGCGCAGATGCGGAGGAAAAGCGCGAACTCCGCACCTGCGCGTCTCCGCATGAAATTTTCAGTTTATTCATGAACGCGCTTCGTTCATGAGAGAACGCATTCTCGCAATAGAAGGCCCTAGCCCCCCAAAAATCGCTTCGCCGATCAGGAAGTGTCCGATGTTCAGCTCGCGGATTTCCGGGATGGCGGCGATGGGTTTCACATTGTCATACGTCAATCCATGTCCGGCATGAATTTCCAAGCCGATGGATGCGCCATACGCCGCCGCCTCGCGCACCTTATTCAACAACCGCGCTTCTTCGTTCCTATCGCCGCGAAATCCGGCTTCCGCATAGGCGCCGGTATGAAGCTCGACGACCGGTGCGCCGAGCGATTTCGATGCATCGAGTTGCGCGCTATCCGGCTCGACGAACATCGACACGCGTATCTTCGCCTTGCCCAACGAACGCACCAGCGGAGCGAGGCGATTGTGCTGACCGGCCGCGTCGATACCTCCTTCGGTTGTGCGTTCCTCACGCTTTTCCGGAACGATGCACGCAGCGTGCGGCTTCGCGCGCAAGGCGATGGCAACCATCTCGTCCGTCGCCGCCATTTCGAGATTGAGTGGAATTTTCAAACCACACGATAGCTTTTCGATATCTTCATCGGAGATATGCCGCCGGTCTTCGCGCAAATGCGCTGTGATGCCGTCCGCCCCGGCCTGTTGCGCCATCAACGCCGCGCGCATCGGATCAGGATAGGCCACGCCTCGCGCGTTGCGCACAGTCGCCACATGATCGACGTTCACACCGAGGCGGAGTTTGTTCATGTCAGGGACACGTCATCTTGCAGGTTGTCGTAATCGCAACGTATGCGCCGATCAAAGGGAATGCGAAACACGATACAGCCGCAAGAAACCGGGAGAATATGCCGCTTCTTTTTTGCCAGATGCCGAGAAGCAGTGAAATCACAAAACTGATGACAATCGGAACCGCAGCAAAGATCGACTCCCGTTCAAACTCCGAAATTTCGTGGTTGATGAACCGGCTTTGGCCGAGAACCTGAAGCGCGGTGATATCAAAAATCACAACCACCGTGAGCGAGACGGTTGCGAAAAGAATATACCTCTGAACTTCATTTAGCTTCTCAAGCAATTCCGATACCGCCTTAAGCCAGCCCTCTGCTCCCCGGCTTCACGCCCTTTGTGCCTTTGAGATGCACCGGGAGTTTGTCGGCTTCCCATGCTGGGAATTTCACCGTTGCGAGCGGGACGAACTTCACGCCGAGTTTCGCTTTGCCACCGGAACGGTCGATCAAGCACGCCGCAGCGACCGGTTTGCCACCAGCTTTGCGGATCGCGTCCAGACATTCGCGCGATGAAAGGCCCGTCGTCACGATGTCTTCCACCATCAGCACCGGCTGGTTTTTCCTAAGCTCGAAGCCACGGCGCAGCGTGAACTCGCCGTCCTGCCGCTCGACATACATCGCGGGGAGATTGAGCTGACGGCCCATCTCGTAGCCCGGAACGATACCGCCGACAGCGGGCGAAACAATCGCGGTGAATTCCTGCTTCACTTCGGCGCGGACTTTTTCGGCCAGCGCCTTGCACAGTTTCGCGGTGATCTTTGCGTTCTGAAAGACAAGCGCCTTCTGCAGGAACACGTCGGAGTGCAATCCGCTCGATAAGACGAAATGGCCGCGCAGCAAGGCCCCGGCTTTCTCGAATTCCTTCAAAACCTGATCTGGTGTCACTGAACGTCCGCTCCTGCGGGCGCTTCGGGCCCGCGCACACGGTCGACCGACTCGACCACGGCGTTGACGCGTAGCGCACCCAGGATGTTCTGCAAATGCGCCACGTCGCGCACCTCAATATCGACCTGAAATTCGAAATAGAGCGCATTACGGTCTGTCACCTTCATGTTGAAGATGTTGCCGCCATTGTTGCCGATCACGGTCATCACGGCGCCGAGCGATCCGGGGACGTTCTTTACCCGCACAACGACGCGCGCGAGCGATGGTCCAACATCCGCGGCGTCCATGCCCCAGCGCACGTCGAGCCAATCTTCCATCTGCACTTGCGCCTTTTCGAGCTCGGCGCAATCGATAGTATGAATGACGACACCCTCGCCCGGCGTCATCACGCCTACGATGCGATCGCCCGGCAGCGGATGGCAGCATTGACCGAGCTTATAAGAAATTCCTTCGGTCAATCCCTGAATGGAAATCTTCTTCTGATCGTTGCGCGAATATGTGTGCTTGTGCCGGGCGAGATCGTTCTTGAGCTCGGGAAATACAGCTTCCACGACTTCGTTCGCGCGTAATGCGCCTCGGCCCACTTCCGCGAAAACATCTTCCGCCTTGGCGAGGCGAAGTTTCCTCGAGACTTCCTCGATGGCCTTCTCTGTCAGCTCTTGATTCTCATCCGTGAATGTCTTTTCCAGAATCTTGCGACCGAACTTCACGTGCTCATCGCGCTGTGCGTGCTTCAGATAGCGACGGATTTCGGAGCGCGCGCGACCCGTGACGACGAACTGTTCCCATAAGGGCGACGGCGATGAGCCTTTCTGCCTGATGATCTCGACCTGGTCGCCATTGCGCAGCGGGGTATGCAGCGGCACATGCGCGCCATTCACCTTCGCCCCTACAGTCTGATTTCCGAGATCGGTGTGCACCTGATACGCGAAGTCGGTCGGTGTCGCACCGCGCGGCAACGAGATCAGATCGCCCTTCGGCGTGAAACAGAAGACCTGATCCTGATACATATTGAGTTGCGAATGCTCGAGGAATTCCTCGGCGCTGTCGCCGCGCTCGAGCAACTCCACCATGTCGCGCAACCATGCGAGCGCAGCGTCGGTGGCCTCGCCGACGACATGCTCGCGATAGCGCCAGTGGGCCGCGACGCCGCGCTCGGCGATGTCGTGCATCGCTTGGGTGCGGATTTGCACCTCCACCCGCTGCTGTTCGGGGCCGATCACGGTTGTGTGGATCGATTGATAGCCGTTCGTCTTTGGATTGGAGATGAAGTCCTTGAACCGGTCCGGGATCATGCGCCAGCTTTGATGCAACACGCCGAGCGCCCGGTAACAATCTTCCGGCGTCTTCACGATCACGCGGAATCCGAAAATGTCGGAAAGCTGCTCGAAGTTGAGTTGCTTGTTCTGCAGCTTGCGCCAGATCGAATACGCGCGTTTGGCGCGGCCATAGACCCACGCTTCGATGCCATGCTCGGCAAGCTTGCGCTTGATCTGATCGGCGATGCGTCCGATGCGATCGCCGCTGGAATCATTGAGGCGCGCCAGACGCGTGACGATCGAGTTGCGCGCTTCGGGATTGAGTTCGCCGAACGCGAGATCTTCGAGCTCCTCGCGCATGTTCTGCATGCCGATGCGCCCCGCCAGCGGCGCATAGATGTCTAGCGTTTCCTGCGCGATGCGGTGACGCTTCTCGAATTTGGGAATGTGATGCAATGTCCGCATGTTGTGCAACCGGTCGGCCAGCTTCACCAGCAGCACGCGAATATCGTTCGACATCGCGAGCATCAGCTTGCGGAAATTCTCCGCCTGCTTGGTGCGCTCGCTGAAAAGCTCCAGCTGCGAGAGCTTGGTCACGCCATCGACGAGGTTTGAGATCTCGTCGCCGAAATTCTCTTTCACGTTGTCGATGGTGACGTAGGTGTCTTCGACCGTGTCGTGCAGCAACGCCGTCACGATGGTCGGTACGTCCATCTTGAGATCGGTCAGGATCGCCGCGACTTCCAGAGGATGCGCGAAATAGGGATCGCCGGAGGCGCGGAACTGTTTTCCGTGCGCCTGCATCGCGTAGACATACGCCTTATTGAGCAGACCTTCGTCGGCGTCCGGATCGTAGGAACGGATGCGTTCCACAAGTTCGGTCTGGCGCATGAGCTTGCGCGGCGGTTTCGACTTGGGGATCGCCGACGACAGCAGATTCAGTGCGGCCGCCACCATGCCGCGTCCACCGGAACTCTGCTCGTGTTCGACCTCCAGCGGAGAGTGAATCTCACCCTGCGCCTCAGCTTGGATTTTGCTGGGCCGCGTCGGAACGCTCATCGTGACAACAATATAGAGGAATTTGGCAGGTTTGGGGCGATTTCCTCACCCAAAAACAAAAGGGCGGCCCGATCTGGGACCGCCCTTTTCGAATCGATTTGAAGCAAAGACTATTCTTCGTAATCGCCTTCCGGCTCCGGCTGGGGTTCGGCGCGGCGCTGGGCTTCCGATGTGAGCGCGCGGAGCAGCTCTTCCTCGGTGAATTGGCGCGCCTGAATGTCCTCGCGCACATCCTCGTCGGATGCGCTCTCTTCCGGCTCATCCACTTCGGCGTGCTTCTGGATGGACTTGATGTATTCCTCTTTCATCTCGTCGGGCTTGAGAACCTTGGCTGCGATTTCGCGCAAGGCAACAACCGGGTTTTTATCGCGGTCGCGATCGACAAGCGTCTCGGCGCCGCCCGAGAGCTGACGCGCGCGGTGGCCGGCCATCAGCACGAGATCGAAGCGGTTCGGGATCTTGTCGACGCAATCTTCAACGGTAACGCGAGCCATCAAGACGTCCTTTGTTCAGATGCATCAAAGGCTTAGATGCAAATCGGGGCTGAGCCTTCGGGAAGCGGCGCAATATATAGAAGACAGGCCGGGGATTCAAGCGAAGCCAGATCCGGGCAGTGGGTCAGTTTGAACTTTTTTGTCGGCGCGATTTAGGTTTGAAGCTCAGACCCTAAAAAATACGCAAGCGACGGCGCTCAAGCCAATCGCGATGCCTGCATAGCCACCAAAGCCCAATGCAGCCAGAGGGCT
>DASZML010000337.1:0-6409 GCA_035551875.1 Rhizomicrobium sp. | reverse complement strand
GTATCCGCGGATTGAATCCCAGTAGCGCCAGTGTTCCGAACGCAATGGTCACCGACCAGCCGATGCCGAATTTGCTTGTCATCGACAGGAACGCATACATCATGCCGGCGCGTTCGGCGTCGTTCTCATGCGTATCGGCATCGGCCACGTCCGCCATCATCGCGCGAATGAGAAACGCTGGAGCGCCATAGCTTGCGCCGGTAACGGCAATGGCGATGGCCGCGCCCAGCCAACTGCCTTTCGGGATGAAAAACAGCGAGAACGCGGTGATGATCCCATACATAAACGCGATACCGAGCGCGCGATGCTTGCCGATCTTTTTCGACAACGCGATCCAAAGCGGCGTGAAAACGATGCCGCTCAGGAAATAAACGAGCAAGAGCGAACTGCCGAGATGCGACAACCCCAATCCCAAAGTGGCGAAGTAAAGAAACATCGCGCCGCGCGCGCCCTGATTGGTCGATTCCAAAAGATCGACCGCCATGATGCGCTTCATGGCACTGTTCTTGAAAAGGAAGCGCAGCGTGGGAATTAAACCGGCCTGCGTTTTCAATTTCACATTCTGCTCAGGTACGACGAAGAGGCACAGCAATACCGTCGGCACCATCGTGATAATGGAGAAAATCGCCATCGCCATGACCTGCTTGGACAAGGGCATGTGTTTCAATTCTAGAATGACGGGGATGACAAGAACGCACATCATGCCGGAGACGGTCATCGCTTGCGACCAGCCATAGATGCGCGAGCGCTCATGATAGTCGCCAGAAATCTCCGAGCCCCAGGAAAGATGCGGCACAACCACGGCCGACCAGCCGAGATACATCACGAAGAGCCACAAGCAGACGTGAAACACGCTCACATGCCCGCCCGGTGCGAACACCATCCAGAGGCCCAAGATGAGAATTGGCAGGCCGATGGCGATGACGGGTTTGCGCCGTCCGATGCGTGTGCGCCAGCGGTCGCTGATATAACCCGTCACCGGATCGATCAAAAGATCGAGAATGCGCATGAATCCGAAGATCGCGCCCACTGTGGCGAAGCTGATGCCGACTTCGCTTGAGGCATAGAAATTCGGCAGGTGGACCACGATCGGCATGCCGAGCGCGGCCAGAGGGAAACTGGGCAGAACGTAGCTTGTGACAACCTGCCAAGGTGTACGCTTACTCAAATTTTCCGACATGCGTTACGCCGCGCGAAGGCGTTGCACGAATTTTGATTCCTTGGCGATCATTGCCTGGAAGGAAGGTCGCGCATGAATGCGCGTTACATAGGCCGCAAGCTTGGGCCAACGCGCACCCTCCACTTTCTCGCCGGCGTGCTCGAAATTGACGAACATCGTGCCGATCGACACATCGGCGATGGAGAACGTGTTGCCGACAAAATAATCATTGTCGCCGAGTTCTTTTTCCAAATAGTCGAAAATCGGCGGAAGCTTTTCATGCAGCGTTTTGCTGCACAGCTCTTCGTTCGTGGGTTGTTGCATCATTTTCCTGACGACGCGCTCGAAGAACAGACCCGGACCGATATTCATGGCGACGGTCGAGTCCGCGTATTCTTCAAACCATAAAGCCCGCGCCCGCTCGAAAGCATCCTTCGGATAAAGCGGCGGATTTGGAAACTTCTGTTCGAGATAATCGCAAATGACCGAGGAATCCGGCAGCGTGTTGGGCTCCGGCAGATCGGTATCGCGCAGGACCGGGATGCGCTTCAGCGGCGAGATGATCAGAAACTCTGGCGGCGGCGCGAAGGGATTGATATTTTCGTTCTGCGCTTCGATGCCCTTCTCCGCGATCACCACCATGACTTTGCGAACGAACGGCGAAAGCGTGCCGCCATAAACGATGAGCGCCATAAATCTCTCCCTTGAAGGCTCGCGTCTTGTCGCGCGGGCTTACTGACAGCCTGTCAGAGTTCGAGGGGCAAGATCAAGCAGGCGCTTCGACTTTCAGCTTCACAGCGCGTTCGGGCGGCATGTTGTCATACATGTCCGCGATCAAGTCGGTCTTGCGCGTCCGGTATTTGGGATCGTCCCAGAGATTTTCCCATTGGCGCGGATCGTTCTTTAGGTCGTAAAGCTCGCCTTCAGTACCGTCATACTGAACTTTTGTCGTGATGCCGCCAAAAGCCGGGAAAAATTCTTCCAGGCCGTTGGGTTGCCCCTGCGTGGATTTCTCGTAACGCGTGAGCATGAACCCGTCGCGATAAATTGAACGGAAGTGGAAGCCGTAACCGGGGAACTGGCTGTCCCATTCGCAGAACGCGCGCTGGCGAGAATCGTCGTCGGATGCCGGCAGCGGTTTGCCCTGCATCCAATCGGGTTGTGCAACACCGGCAATTTTCGCGCAGGTCGCCGCGATATCCACCTGCTCCACCGGCTGCTCAACGGTCGCAGGCTTTATGTTCGCATTCGGCGCTGGGCGCCAGATGAACGGCAGACGCATCAACGCATCGACATGCCACGGACCTTTGTAGACGAACCCAAAATCGCCCTGCAGTTCGCCGTGATCGGTGGTGAAGATGACATCGGTATCGCCGTCCCAACCGCGCGCTTTGATCTCGGCCATTACTTTGCCGATCGCTTCGTCGATCAACTCGTTCATCACATGAACCTTCGCGTTGATCTCGCGGATGTTGTCGTCGGTCAGTTGTTGCGGCGTGAAGTTCATCGGGCCACCTTCGATGTTCGCGAACTGCCCATCATAATACGCGAGCCAATGGGCGGGCTTCTTCGCCAATATCTTGCGGATCGCTTCCGGCGAGCCGGGATGGCCGTCGGGCAACGGCAGATCGCGCCAATCACAGCGTGCATTCTCCGTCTTCGGCGGATCCCACGGATGATGCGGATCGGGGAAGCTGAGCCATAGGAACCAGTCTTCGTCAGCATCCAGTTTCTTGAGCCAATCGACTGCGAGACCCGCGAGCCAATCGGTGTGATACGCCTCGCGCGGCATGGCATTGTTGGATGTTTCCGGCGCGCCCGTGTCGCCACCGCCCGCTGCATTTAAAAGTGGTGGCGCGGAATTGAAATATTCCGGAAAATTCTTTTGCACCCAGCGTCCATAGTGACCGACCGGCTGTCCGCGAAAATTCGCGACATGCATCGCATGGATCGCATAATCGAAACCGCGCCACGGCCCGAAATCGCCATTCATCTGGCGGCGGTTCTCTTCCCATTTTCCCTTTTGATCGAAAGCTGGCTCGAAATGCGCTTTGCCGATCAGCGCGGTTTTATATCCCGCCTTGTCTTTCAGGTATTGCGGCAAGCTCGATGCATCTTCTGGCAGCGCCACGCCGTTCGCGAACACACCATGCGTGCGGACATACTGACCAGTCAGCATCGTCGAGCGCGCGGGCATGCAAACGGTGTTCTGATTGTACGCGCGTGTGTAGTTGAGACCACTCTTCGCGAGCGCGTCGATGTTCGGCGTCCGGCAGAATTTGTTGCCGTTGATGCCAAGGCTGTCGAAGCGTTGCTGATCGGTCGTAATAAAGAGAATCTTTCGGCCCATATCAGCCTCCTAACGGGTCGAGGCACCCGGCCTCTTTTAGCAAGGGCGCGATTTGTGCTTGGCAGTTAGAGCTCAGCTTCGCGAATGCCGCGCGCAATTCGGCGAGACACTTCACCTGATATTTGAACGCGCCTTGCGTGTAGGTATTACCCACCACAGGCAACGAGAATGTCTCTTCGCCCTTTTCGATCGCTTTGGCATTGGCGAGCAGGAACGGAAAGTAAATCTCGCCTGCCAGTCTCAGCAGACCTTTTGCCGCCCTAAGCACCGGCGCATCGCTTGCCCGCCACTCGCCTTCCACGCCCGATGCATCATCAAGATTGGAAAGCCACCGATAGAGGAACGGATAGTCTTTCCGCATCAACTCGTCCGGCGTCGGATCGGTGGCGAGTTGCGAAAGCTGCCCCATCCACCCGAAGTCTGCCAGCGACGGCCGTGAGCCAAAGAGATAATTCTCTTCCGTCACAAGCGATTCGAACAGCGCCATGATTTGGCGCGAACTTTCTTCAATGCTCGGCGCATTCTCCGGCGTGCAACCGACGAGAGCCATACGCCCGACCTGACGCGCGCGAAACGCAGCAGCTGCGTCGAGAACGGTAGACTTGCCTTTGGCGCGCATGCGATCGAAGGCAAGCCATTCGCTCATCTGCTTCTGATCGCGCTCGCGATACCAGCGAAAATGGAACATCGCTTTGGTACCCCACTCGTCCGCAAAGTCTTCAAGCAGATACGCAAGAAAAGCCTGCGCCGGATCAGCAGGGATGATCGAACGCTCGCTATGCGCCGCTTCTAGTTCGAAAATCATGGGCGTGGAATCGTTATGCCAACTTCCATCCGGATACTGGATTACAGGAATGACGGGAGCCTTCACGTTCTTGAACACGCGATCGTCGCCCATCTCCATCTGCCGCCAGATATACGGCAGGCGGCGATAACGCAGGATGGCGCGCATCTTCATCGAATAGGGCGAGCCTAGCCCTCCATAGATGGTATAGACGCCGCTCATGCCGCCATCCCCGCGCCGCAGCACAGCAAGACCGTGCGCTCAAGACCCGCTTCACGATGATAGTGGGCCGCGAGATATTCCGGATCTTGTGTCATGTTGAGAAACGCTTCGCGCGAGGGATAACGCACGCACACCACATCGTCCCATGCGTTCGGATCAGCATCGCCGATCATCACGAATTTCTGCGGTCCACCCCACACCACGCTACCGCCACGCTTCATCACATGCTGCATCGCCACCATGCCGTATCTTTGATAGGCATCACGGCCGGACAGATTTTCCTTCGCCTCCGCGTGATCGGATTCGTATGCAGCTCTCTTCCGATATTTCAGTAGATTGACCATCACCATCGGTCCGGTCGGGCCATTCTCGGCCATTATCTGAATCTGTTGCGGTGTCGGAACGACAGTCATCAGTTTCCCTTCCCGGTGTCGCGGATTGACGGTGCCGCGCTTCTGGCATAATCTGAATTGTCATTCAGATTTATCACCGCCGCATGGCCAAGGCAAGCACCGCGAAGAAAGCATCGGACCGCTGGGCGCTCCCCGCGAGCCAGGAGCGCAGCCGCGCGACTCGCGAGCGCCTGCTGGAAGCCGCGGAAAAAGTGTTTGCTGACAAAGGCTATGACGGCGCGAAGATCGCCGATATTGCGGAGGAAGCGGGCTGCTCGGTCGGCGCCATCTATTTTCGCTTCAAGGACAAGGACGCGCTGTTCTTCGCCATCGCCGAATCTTTCATCGAAGATGCGCGCGCCGGGCTTTCGAAACTGCTCGGCGGCGCATCGGGTTCTTCCGAACAGGTGATCCGCAATTTCGTGGCGGCGACAGCGGAGAATTTCCGACGGCACCGCGGCCTCTTCCGCGCCATCGTGGAGCGTGGTTTCGATAACCCGCATGCCATGAAAACGATCTTCGGCTTTCGAGAAGAACTGGCAGTGGCGCTGGAGTGCGCATTGCGTGGACAGGGCGAAGCCGGCCTTCAGATTCGCGTGATGACGCAGATGATCTACGGCTTTCTCATCACCGGTATCATCAACAAAGATGCGCCGACGAAAATCAACGATGCGCGGGCGATCGGAGAACTGGCGAATGCCTGCGTCGCCTACCTGGGGAGCAAACGATGACGCTTTCGATCGATTTATTCTGGTCGTTCCGCAGCCCCTATTCCTATCTCGCCACGCCGCGATTGGTAGAGATGCAGCGCGACTACGACCTCGCCATCAATGTTCGCCCGGTTTATCCACTGGCTGTGCGCTCCGGCGAGTTCTTCGGGCAGGTGAATCCGATGTGGATTCCCTATCTGTTGCGCGACACATTCCGGATTTCGCAAATGCTCGGCCTGCCATATCGCTGGCCACGCCCCGATCCGGTTGTGGTCGACCCATCGACGCGCGCGGCGACACCAAACCAGCCTTATATCCATCGCCTCACCCGGTTGGGATGCGTGGCGGCGGAAACTTCGCACGGTCTCGACTTCCTGAACGAAGTCAGCCGCACGATTTGGTGCGGGCAAGTCGACAGCTGGCATGAAGGCGGTCATCTCGCGAAAGCATCCGCGCGCGCCGGTCTCGATCTCGCAGAACTCGACGCGAAAATCGCAGCCGATCCAGACAAATACGAAGCCGTCATTCAAGAAAACCAGAAGGCGCACGCAGAGTCGGGCCATTGGGGCGTGCCGACGATGGCATTTCAGGGAGAACCGTTCTTCGGGCAAGACCGGCTCGATGTTCTTCTTTGGCGGCTTAAAGAAAACGGTTTGCAGCGGAGGGCGGCATGAAACGCGCGGCGACGATTGTTGGTATCATCCTTGTTGTACTCATCGCTGGTGGATGGCTCGCCACACGTTCAGCGTCTTTCGATTTCTGGCTCTATCACAAGCTCGCCGCGCACATGGT
>DASZML010000336.1:0-4212 GCA_035551875.1 Rhizomicrobium sp. | reverse complement strand
GCGCATTGCAGATTCGCAAGTTGCCACGGGCCGCGCCACAGGCTAATTATCGCGCCCGGTCAAAGACTTGGTGCGCCATGCGGCGTACTTCTGGCCATTCCTGAAAGGACTTTCCCGTGACCGACATCTTCTCCGAAGTTGAGGAAGACGTCCGCCGCGAGCGCCTCGAGAAGCTCTGGAAGGAATATAGCGATTACATCATCGCCGGAGTCGCGTTCGTCATCATCGGCGTGGCGGGATGGCAGCTCTGGCATGTTTACGAGCAACGCGAGGCACTGAAAGCGTCGCAGGAATTCATGGCAGCCGAGCAGCTTTTGGACTCCGGCCAAAACGCGGCGGCCGCGCAGGCATATGGCCATCTCGCAGCAACCGCTCCAAGCGGATACGCGATGGTCTCACGCTTGCAAGAAGCGGGCGCGCTGGCCGCGAGCGGCCGGCAGGACGACAGTCTGAAGCTCTATCGCGAGATCGCGAGCGGGAGCGATCCGATCCTGTCGGCTGTGGCGCGAATCCGGATCGCCTGGCAAACCGTTGAAACAGCGCCGGCGGCTCAGATCCAACAAACGCTCGGACCGTTGATGGATCCCACCAATGCTTGGAATCCTATGGCGCGTGAAATCCTCGCCTATGCCGACTATCGATCTGGCGATGCCAAAGATGCGCTCACCGAATACAAAAAACTCGCCACGGACAAAAACGTCGATGGGACATTGTCGCAGCGCGCCAGCGCGATGGTCGCGTTCCTGACATCGGGCGCGGGCGCCGACTATGGAACTGTGCCTCCGGCACCTATCCCCGCTGCTCCTGCCGATGCAAAGGCACCTGCGACAGCGCCCGAGACATCTGCACAAGGCGCGTCACATAAATGAGTAAGACAAAACTTTCCCTAGCGCTCTGTGTCGTGGCCGCTTTCACGCTATCGGGCTGCGAAGCTATCGATGCTGTTAGCGACCTCACCCACACTTGGTTTCATTCGACGAAGAAGTCGACCATCAAGGGCGAACGCATCTCGATCATGGATCTGGATGACTCGCTGAAACCGGATCCGACGCTTGCTGACGTGCCTGTCGTGTTACCCACTCCCTACAAAAACCCGGAGTGGCCCGAGCCAGGCGGATATGCGTCGAACGCGATGTACCATCTGGAGGCCAATGGTCCGCTCGCGATTGCATGGCAGGCTGACGCCGGAAAAGGATCTGACGCGGCCTCCCGGTTGACAGCACCGCCGATCGTTGCCGGTGGCCGCGTGTTCATGCTGGATGCGGACACCCATCTTTATGTTTTCGACGCCAGAACCGGAAAGCCGCTCTGGAATGAAGATGTTGGACCAAAGACCGGTCGAAAGAATTTCTGGAACAAGATGAGCCTTGGCCTGATGGGCAAAGACACGCGTATCGATCCGTCAAAGGGCTTCGGTGGCGGCGTTGCGTTCGACAATGGCCGGCTATTCGTGACGACCGGATTTGGCTCGATAATCGCGCTCAATCCGACGAATGGAAAACAAATCTGGAAAACCGATCTCGACGTGCCGATCGTCAACGCGCCTGTCGCCAACGGCGGACGCGTGTTCGTGTCCAGTCAGGACAATCATTTCTTTGCTTTCGCGCAGATCGACGGCCGCCAGCTTTGGGACCATCAGGGCATCACAGAGAACGCGGGTATCCTGGAAAGCACGAGCGCCGCTGTCGCGGGTGAATACGTCATTGCGCCATACAGCTCCGGCGAGTTGTTCGCATTGCGGGTCACCAATGGAAAATCCGCCTGGAGCGACATGCTTACGCGCTCGGGCACGCGCACGGCGCTATCCGAACTCGACGATATTGCCGGTCGTCCTGTCGTGGACCGCGATATGGTCTTTGCCATCAGCCATTCCGGAACGATGGTCGCCATCAATTTGAATGCCGGCGATCGCGCATGGTCGCGCGATATCGGCGGAATCCAGATGCCCTGGGTGGCAGGCGATTTCCTTTATGTTCTCACGACGGACGCTCAATTGCTTTGCCTCGAGCGCAAGGACGGCAAAGTGAAATGGCTGCACCAACTTCCGCGTTGGGAAGATGAAGATCACAAGGAAGATCCGATCGAATGGGCCGGGCCAGTCCTGGTTTCAAACCGGCTTGTCGCCGTGTCGTCCAATGGCTATGCGGAAGCTATCTCGCCATATGACGGTACTTTGATCGGACGCATCACGATTCCGGCCGGCGCCTATATCGCCCCTGTGGTTGCCAACGACACGCTCTATCTGCTGACGAACGACGCGCAACTCGTCGCGATGCGGTGATCGCGCCTCGTGCTATGCCGATCACGCTCGCCATTGTCGGACGCCCCAATGTGGGGAAATCGACGTTGTTCAACCGGCTCGCGGGCAAGAAGCTCGCGATCGTTCACGACACGCCGGGTGTCACCCGCGACCGCCACGAAGCGCGCGCCGAACTTGGACCGCTTGATCTTCGGCTGATCGATACGGCTGGGTTTCAAGAAGGCGCGGCGGGCAGCCTCACCGAACGCATGACGCGGCAGACACAGGCCGCCATCGCCGAAGCTGATGTTTGTCTCTTCGTAATCGACGCGCGGGATGGTGTAACGACGGGTGACGACATCATCGCGCAAGCCCTACGCCGCGCTGGCAAACCGGTCGTTCTGGTCGGCAACAAATGCGAGGGCCGCGTCTTGCCGAACGAAGCCGAGGCATATGCGCTGGGTTTCGGCGAAGCCATTCCCGTTTCGGCGGAGCACGCGCTCGGCATCATCGACATTCAGGAAGCATTGATGCCGTTCGCGCCGGCGCACGCGCAAGCATCTGAGGACGATGAAGCACCGGCTTTTGATGACGAGGATGAATTCGGCGAAGACGAAGAGGCGCCGGAAATCGATCGCAGCAAGTTGCCGTTGAAGCTTGCCATCGTCGGACGACCAAATGTTGGCAAGTCGAGCCTGTTCAATCGCCTGCTCGGCGAAGAGCGTTCCATCACCAGCCCGGAAGCGGGAACGACGCGCGACGCCATCGTGGCGCAATGGAAAGCCGGTGAGCGCACGATCCTGCTCCACGACACCGCGGGACTGCGGCGCAAAGCGCGTGTTGCTGGACACACGCTCGAAGAGATGTCGGTCGATAGCACGCTCGAAGCCATCCGCTTCGCGGAATGCGTAATTCTGATGCTGGACCCCAACACCACGTTTGAAAAGCAGGACCTCACCATCGCCGATCTCATCGCGCGCGAGGGCCGGACCATCGTCTTTGCGATAAACAAATGGGATTTGGTGCAAAACAAGGTTGGTCTGATCTCCGATATGAGCAAGCAGCTCGACAAACTGTTGCCGCAAATTGCCGGCGCACCACTCATCGCGGTTTCGGCCAAGACCGGCGAAGGCATCGACCGGTTGTTGCCCGCAATCGAAGAAGCCGACCGTGCCTGGAATACGCGCGTGCCGACCGCCAAGCTCAACCGTTTTCTGGAAGTGGCCCTGCAGCGCCATCCGCCACCGGCGGTGCATGGCCGCCGCGTCCGCATCCGCTACATGACGCAAGTCAAAGCGCGACCGCCGAGCTTCGCCCTATTCGGCAATCAGCTCGATGCGCTGCCGGAATCTTACCAGCGCTATCTGCAAAACGAATTGCGCGAGACGTTCGAATTGAAGGGCGTTCCGCTCCGGCTCGCCATGCGAACGTCGAAAAATCCGTTCAGCGATTGAGCGCGGCGATTTCGCCGTTCTGTGTGCAAGCCGCCGATAGATATTCCAGAATAAGCGGCACGACTGTTTCCGGTGGTTTTAGCGATTGCGGATCTTCGCCGGGCATGGCCTTGGCGCGCATGCGGGTGCGGAGGGGGCCCGGGCTCAAAAGGTTCGCTCTTACGTTCGTCGTCGCGCATTCCTCGGCATAGGTGAGAACGAGCGACTCCAGCGCCGCTTTCGTGATTGCATAGATGCCCCAGAATGGTGTGTGCTTTCGCGCGGCGCCGCTGGTGACGAACAGCGCGCGGCCAGCGTCGGATTTGCGCAGCAGAGGATCGAGCGAACGGATCAACCGCCAGTTCGCCGTGACGTTCACGTCGATGGCTTCCTGCCAGACTTTCGGCTCCAGATGCGTGAGCGGCGTGAGTTCGCCGAGTATACCCGCATTACCGAAGAAGCCGTCGAGCTTGCCCCAGCGTTCGTTGATCGATGCGCCCAAGCGATCCAGCGCATCGAAATCGCGCAAGTTCAGCGGCA
>DASZML010000335.1:0-12678 GCA_035551875.1 Rhizomicrobium sp. | reverse complement strand
GCCCAATTTCGGCCACGTTAAATAGCGAACGTCCGGCAAGTCTCGTATTGTCCGCGCCGCCTGCCGCTCAAAGAGGATTACCGATGAATTTCACGCGTTGGATCGCCGCGGCGTTGACGGCGCTGGCTCTCTCTTTGTCGGTGCCCGCGTTCGCCCAGAGTTCGCCGAGCGCGGCGCCCGTCGGTGACGCGGCACAAAGCGCGCCTCTCGCGGCGCCCACCACCAACGTCGATGTGACGCAGACCGGCGGTACGGCGACGCCGGATGTCGGCGGCATCTCGGTCGTGTCGCTGTTTATGCGGGCCGACATCATCGTGAAAATCGTCTTCGTGCTTCTTGTCCTCGCATCGTTGTGGTCGTGGACGATCATCATCAACAAATGGCTCGCGCTCACATCGCTCAACAGCCGGGCGGCAAGGTTCGAAAAAACCTTCTGGTCCGGAATTTCGCTGGACGATCTCTATACGCAGTTTTCCAAATCGCCGGACCATCCGATGTCGGCGGTGTTCGTTTCGGCGTTGCGCGAATGGCGTCGCGCGTTCGAAGGCGGCCCACCACGCGAATGGCTGCTGCCGGGCATCAAAGAGCGTATCGACAAGGCGATGTCGGTCACGATCCTGCGCGAAACCGACAATATCGAAAAGCGCCTTGGCTTTCTCGCGACCGTCGGCGCCACTGCGCCTTTCGTCGGGTTGTTCGGCACGGTGTGGGGCATCATGAATTCGTTTTCGGCCATCGCCGCGCGGCACGACACGACGCTCGCCGTCGTCGCGCCAGGCATCGCCGAAGCGTTGTTCGCCACAGCCATGGGTTTGCTGGCAGCCATTCCAGCGGTGATTTTCTACAACAAGTTCGTCAACGACATAGGCCGCTACTCAACCCGTCTCGAGGGGTTCTCCGACGAATTTTCCGCGATCCTGTCGCGCCAGCTCGATGAGAAGGCGGCGCGCTGATGGCGATGGGTGTCGCCCAACGACGCACCGGACGGCGCGGGCGCAACCGCCCGATGGCGGAGATCAATGTCACGCCGTTCGTGGACGTGATGCTGGTGTTGCTCATCGTGTTCATGGTGACGGCGCCGCTGCTCACCGTCGGCGTACCGGTCGATCTGCCGAAGACCAAAGCGCAGGCGCTCGGTCAGGATCGCGAGCCGCTTTCCGTGACCATCCGCAGCAACGGCAAGATCTATCTGCAGAACACGCCGGTGCCGGAAGACGATCTCGTTGCCAAACTCACCGCCATCGCGGGCAATGGCTACGACCAGCGTATCTTCGTGCGCGGCGACAAGTCCGTCGACTATGGCCGCGTGATGGAAGTCATGGCGGAAATCAGCGCCGCAGGATTCACCCATATCGGGCTCGTTACCGATGTCGCCAAGCCTCGCGATAAGAAACAGTAGGCTCTCACCGGTCACCACGGTGAGTGGCCGCACGTCGCCCTTTGGGGTGATCGTGGCGGTGCTGCTGCATGTCGGCATCATCGCGGCGACGCTGTTCAGCTTCACGCACAAGCTCGATATTGCGGATGAAAGCCCCCCCGTGGTGCCGGTCGATCTCATCACCATAGGCAAGAAGACGAGCTTGATGGCGATGGTGAAAGTGCAGCCGAAAGCGCCGCCGAAAGAAGAAGTGCAGCAAGCCCCGCCGACACCAACACCGCCGCCGATCGTCACGCCGCAAACAAAACCGGAGGACGCGCCCGATGAAGCGCCGTCCTCGCCGCAAATCGCAAAGGCCGAGCCTGCGCCCGTGCCGAAGATGAAGCCCGTGCCAGTAAAGCCCGCGCCGCCGGTGAAACAGAAGTTCGACATCAACAACATCGCGGCGCTTCTGAACAAGCAGACGCCTCCGGCGTCCAGTGTCAGAAATGCGAAGACTGGCGCGCATGACGTGAAAGCGTTCGGTGCGCAGGACGCCATGACGGCGGATCTTCAGGATGCGCTGCGCAGCCAGATTGCACAGTGCTGGAGCCCGCCGGTCGGCGCGCCGCATGCCGAAGACCTCGTCGTGGACTTCGATTTGTTTTTGAATCAGGACGGTTCGGTCGCAGGGATGCCACAATTAACGGGAGACTCCGCGCAGACAGCCGCTAGCAATCCTTACACGCGCGCGGCTGCCGATGCGGCGCGGCGGGCGATCTATCAGTGTCAACCGTACAAATTGCCCGCTGACCAATTCAGCAAATGGCATGAGATCAATCCGTTTCATTTCGATCCCCGCCAGATGATGAGCCAGTAGTTGGAGTTGGATATGAAAAGACTTGCCGCCTTGTTCGCCATTCTCGCAACGACGCTCTTCGCGCTTGCGAATCCCGCCTTCGCGCAGCTTCGCGTGGATGTGACACAAGGCAACATCCAGCCGCTGCCGATCGCGATTCCCGATTTCATGGGCGACGCAACAGGCGCGCAGATCGCAGGCGTCGTTCGCGCCGATCTGGATCGCTCCGGTATTTTCCGCTCGCTCGATCCCAAATCCTTCGTCGAACAGGTTCACGACATCAATGCGCAGCCCAATTTCGGCAACTGGCGCGTCATCAACGCCCAGGCGTTGGTAACGGGTCAGGTCCAGATGCAGCCGGACGGGCGTTTGCGCGTGGATTTCCGTCTCTGGGATGTCGCTTCGGGGAGCCAGATGACCGGTCTTCAGTTCTTTACGACACCGGACAATTGGCGGCGCATAGCCCATATGGTGTCGGACGCGATCTACCAGCGCGTCACCGGTGAGAAAGGCTATTTCGACACCCGCATTGTGTTCATTTCGGAATCGGGGCCCGCGCTGAACCGCAAGAAACGCCTCGCGGTGATGGATGAAGACGGCGCCAATCCGAAATTTCTGACCAATGGCAGCTATATGGTGCTGACGCCGCGCTTCAATCCGACGGCGCAGATGATCGCCTACATGTCGTATATCGCCGCCAAGCCTCGCGTGTATCTGTTCGACATGGAAACCGGCAGGCAGGAGATGCTCGGCAATTTCCCGAACATGACGTTCTCGCCGCGTTTCTCGCCCGACGGCAATAAGGTGATCATGTCGCTGGAGAAGGGCGGAAACTCGGATATTTATGTGATGGACCTGCGCACGCGCGGCGTGTCGCGTCTGACAACCGATCCGGGCATCGATACGTCGCCGTCCTATTCGCCGGACGGCACGCAGATAGCTTTTGAATCCGATCGC
Organism: Rhizomicrobium sp.; assembly: GCA_035551875.1. GTDB lineage: Bacteria > Pseudomonadota > Alphaproteobacteria > Micropepsales > Micropepsaceae > Rhizomicrobium. Next base: position 9,505 of record DASZML010000335.1, on the reverse strand, counting down.
GGTGGTTCGCAGCAGGTCTATCTGATGAATGCCGATGGTTCCAACCAGCATCGCATCAGCTTCGGCGCCGGCAAGAACGGAACGCCGGTCTGGAGCCCGCGCGGCGACCTCATCGCGTTTACCAAGCAGAACGGCGGCGCCTTCCGCGTCGGTGTCATGCACACCGACGGCTCCGGCGAACGCATGATCACTGACGGCTGGGAAGACGAAGGTCCGACCTGGGCGCCCAATGGCCGTGTGCTTATGTTCGGCCGCAGCGAGCGGGGCGGACGCGGCTCAAGTATCTGGTCTGTCGACGTAACTGGCCGCAACGAACGCCGTGTGCTGACCCCAGGCGCGGCGTCCGATCCGGCTTGGTCGCCCTTGATCCAGTAGAAGGCAATTTCTAAGCTTGTTCGATTTTCATGCGACCAAATTGCGATTTAAACGTTTTGGAGGCGGTGCGCGTTTTTCCCTCGAGTCTGTCGTGCTCCTGCGCACTGGGATGCACGTTCTTTCGGAGTGGACTTCATGATGAAATTTTCAACCGGACTGAAATTGGCGGCCGTGGCCAGCACTCTTCTTCTGGTGGCATGCACCGAAAAGCCGAAGAACGTTGCGTCCGATCAGCCGCCGATGGCCTCAAGCAACAGCAGCACGACCTCCTCAGTCATTCCCGGCAGCGCCGAGGATTTGAAGGTGAACGTCGGCGATACCGTGCATTTCGACTATGACAAATATGCTGTGACCGACGAAGACAGGGGCACGCTGCAGCGCCAATCGGCGTGGCTGCAGAAATACCCGTCTGTGCGCGTGACCATCGAAGGTCATTGCGACGAGCGTGGCACGCGCGAATATAACCTCGCGCTCGGCGCACGCCGCGCCAATGCTGTGAAGGAATATCTCGTGAGCCTCGGTGTTTCGTCGGGCCGCGTCGAGACGATCTCCTACGGCAAGGAACGCCCAATGTGCACGGAATCCGATGAGTCGTGTTACGCGCAGAACCGCCGTGGTGTGACGACCATCACCTCGGGCGCCGCCTCGTAAGGAATTGCTAAGCCGTTCATCGAAAGGGCGCTCGCTCCGGGCGCCCTTTTGCTTTGACGGACTTGGTGATTCCGCCAAGCCTCAATTTCGGCTAAGTGTTTCGGCCAAATCGCATTTCGCGCGGGGCTCGCGCATTTTCGGATGGGTGGACATCATGCGCACAAACAAATCGCGCAATTCGCGCCTCTGGCCGTTTGCGGTCGTTGCAGTGGCCAGTCTGATGATGGGGGCGGTGAGTGCGACCGCCGACGTCGGCGGCGGCGTCGTTCACCAATTGACGCGAGAACAAATCGAACAGCGTGCCGACACGGCGCGCATCTTCATCGCGCAACAGGATCAGATGCAGGACCGCCACGATGGCCTGATGCGTGTCGCGGATCTCTTTGGCGAAAGCGACGATGAAAAAGCGGCGCGCGAGCAAAAAGAGCAATCGCAGGATGCCGCAATCTCACAACTTAGTCAGCGCGTGAATGATCTACAGGATTCGTTGACGCGGCTCACCGGGGCCAACGAGGCCCTGCAGCACAAGATCGGCGATCTGAACGCGAAGATCGATCGCATGCAGCATGATTTCGACTATCGCCTATGCACGCTGGCCTCGCAGCAGTTAGGCGCATCGGGCGGAGATGCCCTGCCATGCGATCAGCAGGCCGCTCAGGCTCCGCAGCCTCAGTCGGGACAGCAGCTTGCACCGCCGCCGGGTGTGCTGGGTCAGATACCATCGAACACACCGCTGCCGCTCGCGCCGCCGCCAAGCGCCGTTGCGCCGGCAGCTCCCGAAGGAGCCGCAACAAGCCAATTCCGTCCGCAGTTCGATGCGGCGATGACGCTGCTCTCCAAAGCGCAATACGATCAGTCGCGCGCGGCATTCCGTGCTTTTGCCGATCAGCATCCGAAGGACGATCTCGCGCCACAGGCCGTGTATTGGGTCGGCGATATTGCGTATGTGCAGAAAGACTATCAGAACGCAGCGCGCGCTTTTGTCGAAGAGCTGAAGAATTACGGTTCCAGCGGGCGCGCACCTGACAGTATGCTCAAACTTGGCCAGTCGCTCATCGCGCTGAACCAGAAAGCAGAAGGCTGTACCACTCTTGGCGCGCTCCCCAGCAAATACCCGCAAGCCTCCAAAACGGTCTTCACCCAAGCCAAAGCCGTGCGCGCCGCGGCCCACTGCAAGTAAAGCGCGTGCAAAGAAAGCGGAGCCGAAACCGGCTGCGCCGCAGAAGACACGCGTCGAGACTGTCGTAGCGAAACCGCGCGCCCAAACCGCAGCGTCACTGCAAGACGATTTTGCCACGCACATAGAGGCGCTGATGTCGTCGGGCGCCCGGTGGCCCGGCGCGGTGGCCGTGTCTGGTGGCGGCGATTCCGTTGCGCTGATGCTGTTGCTCGCGGAATGGGCAAAAAAATCCAAGCGGCCTGCGCCTGTGGTTCTCACCGTCGACCACGGCTTGCGCGATGATTCCGCGAAGGATGCGAAAGCTGTCGCGCGCATGGCAGCCGATGCCGGATTGAAAGCACACGTGCTGACCTGGAAGGGCGCGCGTCCGAAATCCGATATCGAAGCCGAAGCACGAGACGCTCGCTACCGCCTGATGGGCGAATGGATGACCGCGCACAAACATACCGCGCTTTATGTCGCGCACAGTCAGGAAGATCAGGCCGAGACGTTTTTGCTGCGGCTCGCGCGTGGCAGCGGGCTGGACGGCTTGTCGGCGATGCGCGCAGTCTCGATGTTTCCGGTTGCGGAATTTGCCGAACTGCAAATCGTTCGGCCGCTTCTGGAAACAACGCGCGGGGCTCTTCGCGACTATCTCACAAAGCAAAAAGCCAAATGGATCGAAGATCCGATGAACGCCGATCCGCGGTTCGCGCGCAGCAAACTGCGCGCCGCCTGGCCACAACTGGAGGCGGTGGGCCTGACGGCCGTTCGCGTCGCCGATGCCGCCGAACATCTTGGGCGCGCGCGCGATGCACTGGAAAGCATGACGGCTGGCCTACTGGAGCGCGCCTCGAAGTTCTATGAAGGCGGCGCCTTTCTGGATTCCGTGCGCCTCAAAATGGCGCCTCGCGAGATCGGTCTGCGCGTGCTGGCATCGGTGCTTTCCCGCGTTTCCGGCGAGGCATACCGGCCGCGTTTTTCGAGCCTGGAGCGGTTGTTCGATTCGATCCGGGATGGGACGCTTGGGGGCGGGGCCACGCTCCATGGTTGTATCGTCGCACCGGCGCCGCGGGCTTTGTCTGCCTTTGGAACAGCCACTTTGGTCCTCGAACGCGAAAAAAACGCCCGTCGAGGGAACTAACTCTTCAAAAGCAGCGTAAAAGAACTACTTACAGCGCCAGCGGATTAACCCGGCCCGGTAAGTAGAATTGAAGGCCGCGATTGCCGCACGCGCTTAAATTTCTTAACGTTTTCCTTGCTGGCAAGGCGCTAGAAAGTGCCTATCTAGAGTAGGAAAGGTCCGCGGGATCGCGGACACCCCTGAAGGGGAAAGGACCGCTGTGAACAATCTTCGCAATCTCGCCCTCTGGATCATCATCATGCTGTTGCTGGTGTTCCTATTCAACATGTTCCAGGGCACAGCATCGCATCAGACAACGAGCGCGCTTGCGTATTCGCAGTTCTATGACGACGTCGACCAGGGTCAGGTCAAGGACGTCACGATCCAGGGCGATCAGATCAGCGGCCACCTCGGCAGCGGCCAGGCATTCAGCACGACAACGCCGCAAAGCGATCCGCAACTCATCCCGACGCTGCGCAAACATAACGTCACGTTCAATGTGAAGTCGGCGGACGACGGCTTCAATCTGCTCGGCATCCTGCTCAACTGGTTCCCAATGCTGCTCATCGTCGGTATCTGGATTTTCTTTATTCGTCAGATGCAGGCCGGCGGCGGCAAGGCGATGGGCTTCGGCAAATCGCGCGCCAAGCTGCTCACCGAAAAGACGGGCCGCATCACGTTTGAAGACGTCGCCGGTGTCGATGAAGCCAAAGACGATCTGAAAGAGATCGTGGACTTCCTGCGCGATCCGCAAAAATTCCAACGCCTCGGCGGTCGTATTCCGAAGGGCGTGTTGCTCGTCGGTCCTCCGGGTACCGGCAAGACGCTCATCGCGCGCGCCGTTGCGGGCGAAGCAAATGTGCCGTTCTTCACGATCTCGGGTTCGGACTTCGTCGAAATGTTCGTGGGCGTCGGCGCAAGCCGCGTGCGCGACATGTTCGAGCAAGCCAAGAAGAATGCGCCGTGCATCATCTTCATCGACGAAATCGACGCTGTCGGCCGTCATCGCGGCGCCGGTCTGGGCGGTGGCAATGACGAACGCGAGCAGACGCTCAACCAGTTGCTCGTCGAGATGGACGGCTTCGAAGCCAACGAAGGCGTGATCCTGATCGCGGCGACCAACCGTCCGGATGTTCTGGACCCCGCGCTGCTGCGTCCGGGCCGTTTCGACCGTCAGGTCGTCGTGCCGAATCCGGATCTGTCGGGTCGCGAAAAGATCCTGCGCGTGCACATGCGCAAGGTTCCGCTGGCGCCGGATGTGGAAGCACGCACCATCGCGCGCGGTACGCCGGGCTTCTCGGGCGCCGATCTTGCGAACCTCGTCAACGAAGCAGCGTTGCTTGCGGCGCGCCGTGGCAAGCGCGTCGTCTCGATGTATGAGCTCGAAGACGCGAAAGACAAAGTGATGATGGGCGCTGAACGCCGCTCGCTCGCAATGTCCGACGAAGAGAAAAAACTCACCGCCTATCACGAAGGCGGTCACGCGCTTGTGGCGATCGAAGTCGAAGGCTCCGATCCCATTCACAAAGCCACGATCATTCCACGCGGTCGCGCACTCGGCATGGTGATGCGTTTGCCGGAACGCGATCAGCTTTCGCTGACGCGCCAGAAGATGCAGGCCGACCTCGCGGTGGCGTTCGGCGGCCGTCTCGCCGAAGAGCTGATCTTCGGTCACGACATGGTCACCACCGGTGCCTCGAGCGATATCGAACAGGCGACGCGCATGGCGCGGGCGATGGTCACGCGCTTCGGCATGTCGGATGATCTTGGACCCATCGCGTATGGCGAGAACCAGGAAGAAGTTTTCCTTGGCCATAGCGTGTCGCGTACGCAGAACATCTCGGAAGCGACGGCGCAAAAGATCGATGCCGAGATTCGCAAGATCATCGATACCGCCTATGAACGCGCGAAGGAAATCCTCACGCGCCGGCTCAACGATCTGCATGTGCTCGCGCGCGGTCTTCTGGAATATGAAACGCTGACGGGCGACGAAATCATCGCGTTGCTCAAAGGCATTGCACCAGTGCGCACGCCATACGAAGAGCCCGAGCCCACACGCGGCACGGGTCCGAGTGTGCCGTCGGCAGGCCGCCCACGCGGTCCGGGTATCATCGCGCCCGAACCGCAGCCGCGCTGATTGGCAAATAAATGTCCGAAGGGGCGGCCCAACGGCCGTCCTTTTCGTTTGCACCCTAGCTTGTCATGGCCCGCAAAAGCGGGCCACCCAGTTGAAGTCTGCACATGTCGCGCCCGTCTATCTCGACGCCCGTCTAAGCGTTCCGAGAAGACGTGACCTGGGTAGCCCGCATTTGCGGGCCATGACAACTGTGTGTTTGAGTTCGACCACGCCAATGACAACTAAACACCCATGAAAATTCTCGGCATCGTCAACATCACGGAGGATTCGTTCTCTGATGGCGGGAAGTATCTTTCCGCCGATGCCGCCATCGCGCATGCGCGCGCGCTGGCGATGGATGCGGATATTCTCGATCTGGGAGCGGCTTCGTCCAATCCCGATGCGAAAGCGGTTTCGGCGGATGTCGAGATCGTGCGGCTGGCGCCCGTTGTCGTTGCGCTCAAAGCCGACAAGCGCGCGATCTCTATAGATACATTCGCGCCGGGTGTTCAGCGATGGGCGCTGGAACAGCGGGTCGACTATCTCAACGACATCCAAGGCTTTCCCGATGCCGCGCTCTATCCCGCGCTCGCGGAATCACGCGCAAAACTGATTGTCATGCATTCGGTGCAGGAGCGGGGGCCAGCCACGCGTGTGGATGTTCCGCCATCGCAGATTGTGGAGCGCATTCACCGCTTCTTCGACAGCCGCATCGCGGCGCTGACCAAAGCCGGCATCGCGCGCGAGCGGATCGTCGTCGACCCGGGCATGGGCTTCTTCCTCGGCACCAACCCCGAGACCTCCTTCACGGTTCTTCGCTCGATCCGTGAGCTGAAAGAAGCATTCGGCCTGCCGGTCCTGATCTCGGTCTCGCGCAAGTCCTTCCTGCGGACGATCACCGGGCGCGATCCGGACTCAGCCGGCCCGGCCAGTCTGGCGGCGGAACTGTTCGCGGCCGAGAAGGGCGTGGACTACATCCGCACCCACAATCCAGCCGCTCTGCGGGACGCCCTCAACGTTTGGCAGGCAGCCGCCGGAAATACCCCGTAACGCAGCTTGATTGACGCTTTCTCACCGCCTTCCCAAGGATTTGTTATAACCCCGCCTGCAAATATAGCCGGGGACCGCGCATCCGCGGCCCGAGGGATATTCGATATGACACGCAAATTGTTCGGCACGGATGGGGTGCGCGGCTTAGCCAATTCCTTCCCGATGACGCCCGAGATCGCGATGAAAGTCGGCATGGCGGCGGGACGTATCTTCACGCGCGGCGATCACCGCCATCGCGTGGTGATTGGGAAAGACACGCGCCTCTCCGGTTACATGATCGAGCCGGCGCTGGTCGCAGGCTTCACGGCCGTTGGGATGGATGTGTTTCAGTTTGGCCCGTTGCCGTCACCTGCGGTGGCGATGCTGACGCGCTCGCTGCGCGCGGATTTGGGCGTGATGATCTCTGCCTCGCACAACGCCTATCACGACAACGGCATCAAGCTGTTCGGTCCCGACGGCAACAAGCTCTCGGACGAAACCGAACACGAAATCGAGCGGTTGATGGATGAAGGGTTTGAAGAGGGCCTCGCGGCGCCGGAGAAGCTCGGCCGCGCCAAACGCATCGATGATGCCCAGGCGCGATACATCGAATTCGCCAAACGCACCTTTCCGCGAAATCTACGGCTTGAAGGATTGCGCATCGTCATCGATTGCGCGAACGGCGCGGCTTACAAAGTGGCGCCGGAAGTTTTGTGGGAACTGGGCGCGGAGATTTTCAAGATCGGCGTCTCTCCCGATGGCTTCAATATCAACAAGGATTGCGGCTCGACGTCGCCCGAAGCAATGTCCGCGAAAGTGCGCGAGATGCGAGCCGATTTCGGCATCGCGCTCGATGGCGATGCCGATCGCGTCGTGATGGCGGACGAACATGGCCGCATCATCGACGGCGATCAGATCCTGGCGTTGATTGGCAATTCTTCGAATGTGCGCGGCACGTTGAAAGGTGGCGGTGTCGTTGGCACCGTCATGTCCAACATGGGGCTCGAGCGTTTTCTGCAGGGCAAAGGCATGAAGCTGGCGCGCTCGGCAGTCGGCGACCGGTATGTGCTCGAAGAAATGCGCCGAGGCGGCTTCAATGTCGGCGGCGAGCAATCCGGTCACATCATCCTTAGCGATTTCGCGCGCACTGGCGACGGCTTGATCGCGGCGCTGCAAGTGCTGGCGGTGCTGGCCGAAGGGGGCAAGCCCGCGAGCGAAGCGGCGCATCTGTTCGAGCCGATGCCGCAAGTGTTGGAGAATGTGCGCTTTAAGAACGGCACGCCGCTGGACGATGCGCGCGTGAAATCCTCTATCGATGCGGGCAACGCCAAGCTCAACGGCAAAGGCCGCATCCTCGTTCGCAAATCCGGCACCGAGCCCGTCATCCGCGTGATGGCCGAAGGCGAGGACGAGCGCGAAGTGCGCGCCGTCGTGCGCGCCATCGCGGGCGCGATCAAGGACGCCGCAGCTTGAGCAAGAATGCGTATTACCTACCCCTTGTGGGGAGGTCGGAGAGCGAAGCGATCCGGGTGGAGGACCGCTTCGGATTGCACGCACCATCCGCCACCCGCAATTCGAAGGCGAATTTCGACCTCCCCACATGGGGGAGATGATTATGAAACGCCTTCTCATCATCGCGGGATCCGACTCCGGCGGCGGCGCGGGTATTCAGGCGGACATCAAGACAGCGAGTGCGTTCGGTGTTTTTGCGATGACGGCCGTGACGGCCGTGACGGCGCAGAACACGCGCCGTGTGAAGAGCGTGCATCTCGTTCCGCCCGCGATAGTCGCCGAACAGATCGCAGCAACGCTTTCCGATATCGGCGCGGACGCGATCAAGATCGGAATGCTGGGCAATGCGGCCATCGTGAAGGCAGTAGCAGGCGCGTTGCGCAAGCATGCGAAGAAGATTCCGATCGTGCTTGATCCGGTAATGATTTCGACGAGCGGCCATGCGCTGCTGGCGAAAGACGCTGTGGCCGCACTGAAAAAAGAACTCTTTCCACTCGCCACGCTGGTCACACCCAATATCCCGGAAGCAAAAACACTGGCCGGTTTGCGTGGCTCAAAGCGCGCGCATACCGAAGAAGCCGCGCGCGCGCTGATCGCGATGGGCGCGAAGGCCGCGCTGATCAAAGGCGGCCATGCAACGTCATCCACCATCGACGATGTGATGGTGTGGAGAGGCGGCGTGGAGGTCTATGCGTTTCCACGGATCAAGACGCGTCACACGCACGGCACTGGCTGCGCGCTGTCGACCGCGATCGCCTGCGGCCTGGCAGAAGGCTGGTCGCTGCCGCTCGCGGCAGGAAAGGCGCGCGAGTTCGTGCAGAAAGCTATTCTGACCGCGCCGGGCCTGGGCAAAGGTCACGGCCCGCTGAATTTCTTCTCGGCGTAGCAGAAAAAAATAATTTCCGCCGCGCAGCAAAATTGCGCGAGATTTGGAAAGGCGAACACGGTCAAAGGCTTATAACTATTTTTCCTATCTAGAGGAATACTTGACACCGTCACGGTCGGCCTGTACATTTCCCTCACATCTCGAATTGTGCCCGCGGCCTAACCCCGCGGGCTTTTTCATTACCCGCCCTCCCCTTGAGGGAGGGCCGATAAAATTCAAGCAACGAGCAACGCGAGTGCGCAGAATTTTTCGGGAGGGCAATGCTCGGTCTGTCGAGTTATGCCCCTCCCGAAACGCTCCGCGTTTCGACCCTCCCTCAAGGGGTGGGTTGGAAAGGATTACGCATGTCTAAACTTTAAATCAGCCCTCGCCCTGAACGGGCTTTGAACGCTTGCACGACGAACCGTGGAGAAGCCGAGATCGCACTTAAGGTGGATCGAGGACGCCGAACCGCGGAGAAGCATGCGAGCATCGAAGACCGCTCGCGCGCACATCGCGTCAAAGGTTGAGGGATTGCCTGTGTTTTCCGGACAGCGCTTCTGATGGGCGCGAAAGCCATGTTTGCGGCGAACCGAAAATTTCACCGATGCACAATGACGAGAAGGATTGCTCCGAGCAGCAGCAAGGCGATGCCGGCATATTCGCGTGGTGTCG
>DASZML010000334.1:0-4322 GCA_035551875.1 Rhizomicrobium sp. | reverse complement strand
GTTCGCGTCCCATCTCCATATTATGCAGGACTCGCCCGAGAGGGGCGATCAAAGGAGATTCACGCCAAATGGCTGACTATGACAATCGCGTAGCACGGGTTGGACCCGTCGCGGGAACGCTCGATGAAGGCCTGCGCGCCTACATGCTTCGCGTCTACAATTACATGCTTATCGGCCTCGTGCTGACGGGCCTCAGCGCTTATGCGGTTTCGGCCGTGCCAGCGCTCCAGGCCCTTTTCTTCGCGGTCAATCCGGCGACCGGCGCGATCGGTTTGACCATCCTCGGATGGATTGCGCTGTTCGCGCCGCTCGGCATGGTTCTGTTCATGTCGTTCCGCATCAACAGCATGAGCGTTAGCGCGGCGCAGGCGACGTTCTGGGTCTATGCGGGCCTGATGGGCATTTCGCTGACGCCGATCATCTGGGTCTATACCGCGACGAGCATCGCGCAGGTATTCTTCATCACGGCCGGAACGTTTGGCGCGATGAGCCTGTGGGGTTACACGACAAAGCGCGATCTGACCGGCTTCGGCTCGTTCCTGTTCATGGGTCTGATCGGCTTGGTGATCGCATCGGTGGTAAACATCTTCCTGCGCTCGACCGAGATGATGTGGATTCTCTCGATCGTGGGCGTGCTGATCTTCACGGGCCTCACCGCCTATGACACCCAGTCGATCAAGAACAGCTACAGCTATAATGACGACGCGACGATTTCCGGCCGCAAAGCCATCTTCGGTGCGTTGCGTCTGTATCTGGATTTCGTGAACCTGTTCCTGATGTTGCTGCGGATCATGGGCAACGGACGCCGCTAATCCGGCGAAGGTCTGAACGAGCCCCGGTGGAAGCACCGGGGCTTTTTCGTTAGAGGGATGTCATGGAAGAAAAGCCGTCCGTCATTCCTGTTCAGCTGGTGCCGCACCGCGACGAATGGGCGGCAATGGCAAAGACTGAGTCCGCGAAGATCGCGGACGTTCTGGGCGACAATCTGATCGCAGTGCACCACGTCGGCTCGACGGCTATTCCTGGCATTATGGCCAAAGCGATCGTCGATCTTATGCCGATGGTGCGCGATTTGACGAAGGTCAATTCGAAGGAAAGCGCGCTCCGCGATCTTGGCTACAAATGGCACGGCGAATTCGGTCTCGACGGACGGCGCTTCTGCAGCAAGGCCGATCCGAAAACCGGCAAGCGCATCTTTCAGCTGCACATCTTCCAAGAGGGGAACGAGCACGCGCATCGAATGCTTGCGTTCCGCGATTACATGCGCGCCCATGTCCTGATCGCCAAAGCGTATGAGATGGAAAAGATTCGCGCCGCATCACTACAGCCGGGCGACACGACCAAATACAACGCCGAAAAGAACGAGTGGATCAGGCGCACGGAAACCGACGCGCTGGCCTGGTACGACAAGCAGAAATAATCAGGCTTCGCTCGAAATCGCCTTCAACAGTTTCTGGTCGAGCACCCGCAAAACAGTGGCCAGTTCGTGGCCGCGTTTCAGGATGCGCCCGCCCGCATCGATCACCGCGTACATCCCCTGCTTTGCGCGAAGCTTCGGACGCTTCTCCACGCGATAGAGCGGCATCTCGCTCGTGCGCCGGAAGATTGAGAACACGGCGGCTTCATCGAGAAAATCGAGGGCGTAATCGCGCCACTCGCCGGCCGAAACCATGCGGCCATAGATGGTGAGAATCTGGTTCAGTTCGCGCCGGTCGTAGCGCACTTGCGACGCGGTAAAGCCGCCGTTGCTCCATTGTGCCGTCCGCGCGGGTGAGCGTTCCGCGCGGAGGAACGCTATGGTTTCTTCCGCCATTGACAGAATTGTGAACCTCGCCGGACCACGCGGCAAGCCTTGACGATGCAGAAATCGTACTTACCGAAGCAAATGCGCGCGCTATGCTCTGTTCGAACATTATCGGAGAAGTGCATGAAACTCGAAGGTGGATGTTACTGCCGCGCATTGCGCTATGTGGCGGACGGCGATCCGATGATGAAGGCGCAATGCCATTGCCGGGAATGCCAGTACCTCACCGGCGGTTCGCCCAACGTATTCATCGCTATGCCGATACCCGGTTTCAAATATACCAAAGGGACGCCGAAGCAATTTGCGCGCAAAGATCTCGACCGGCCGGTCACGCGTGAGTTCTGCGCCGAATGCGGCACGCACGTCATCACGCGTCCGCAAGGCTTTCCTGCCGTCATTCTGAAAGTCGGCACGCTCGATGATCCGAAACAATTCGGTTCGCCGCAAATGGCGATCTACATGATCGACACGCAACCCTTCCACGTCGTGCCGGACGGCGTGCAGACGTTTGAGCGCCTGCCAGGCTAACGCTTCCGAACCAGCATCACGCCGTCGCCGAGGCCCGCGAGCGCCATGTCCACGCGTTCGTCGGCGTGTATCTTGGCGTTGAGCGCGCGCAAGGCTGACGCGTTTGCATCTTTATTCTCGGGATCGGCAACTGCGCCGCTGTAGAGCATGTTGTCGAGCGCTATAAGGCCGCCGGTGCGCATCAGTTTCAGCGTGCGCTCGTAGTAGCCGTCATAATTGGTCTTGTCGGCATCGATGAAGGCGAAATCGAACGGCGTTTCCTCCGCGGCAATCATGGCATCGAGCGTCTCCAGGCCCGGTCCGATGCGCAAATCGATTTTCGATTCGACGCCAGCTTCCTTCCAGTAGCCGCGCGCCTTGTCCGTGAATTCCTTGCTCGCGTCGAGACACACAACCTTGCCGTCGGCGGGAAGCGCCAGCGCCACAGCGAGCGCGCTGTATCCGGTAAATGTGCCGATCTCCAGATAGCGCTTCACGCCTATCGCTTTGGCCAGCAACGCCATCACCGCGCCCTGATCGGGGCCGATCTGCATCACCGCCATCGGCATTTTCTGTGTTTCAACGCGGCAGCGCGTCTGCGCGGATGTTTCGCGCGAACCGACGGTTTCGAGGTAATTCCGCACCTGCTCCGACACGCCCAACATTCTGCTCATGGCGACTCCCTTCGAGTTCCTTATCCGTGCGTAGCCTTACTCCGTAAAGGATTGAATTGCCACGAGATTGCCCCATTTGGGACCAATCGCCGCCCTGATCGGCGATCACATAAGCAGCGTCGGTTGGCTATTCGATGCGCCGCCCGGAAAGTTCTGCCCCCCAGCCCCTACTGGGTAGCCGTCCGCCAACCGACATTTCATTTCCTCCCATCCCACGCCACGCTGCTTCCAATCGCTATTGGGCGCTATCGGGAGTGAGACATGCGTTTGAAAGACCGCGCCGCCATCGTGACGGGCGCAGCATCAGGCATCGGCAAAGCATCCGCGCAGTTGTTTGCGCAAGAAGGCGCGAAGGTTCTTGCCGTCGATCTTCCCGGAAAAGATTTAGCCGAGGCGCACAACGGAATCACAAACATTGCGGTATTTGAAAAGAGCGTCGGCGATTCCGATTCCGCCGATGCGATTGTCAGCGAGGCTGTCAAGCAGTTCGGCAAGCTCGACATCGTGATGAACAACGCGGGCACCTCGTCGAGCACACGCATTGAAGAATTGAGCGAAGACATCTGGCAGCGCACGCTGAACGTCAATCTCTCCGCGCAGATGCGGATATGTCAGAAGGCGCTGCCGTATCTGAAGCAATCTCCAGCTGGACGCATCATCAACGTCGCGTCGGTGATGGCTGAAGGCACCGATTATGGGCTGGCGGCATATTGCGCGTCGAAAGCCGGCGTTGCGGGTCTGACGCGCACGCTAGCACTGGAGCTCGGCAAGTTCGGTATCACCGCGAACTATCTGGAGCCCGGTGCGATCCGCACCGGCATGACCAGCGGCTTGTGGGACGCGCGGCCGGACGTGGCCGAGATCTGGGCGAAGAAAGCCGCATTGCGCCGGCTAGGCCAGCCAATCGATCTGGCGCGGGCCGCACTCTTCCTCGCATCTGATGATGGCGGCTTCGTCACCGGTCACGGATTGGTCGTGGACGGCGGATTGATGCTCCGCGTTTAGCGCTTGCCCATCCGGCGGATATTCGCCGACATCTGGCCGAACAATCCGCCGATTGCCGCTGTCAGAACGCATACCGCCGTAAACAACGGAATAACGTTCTGTTGCGCGTCACGCAGCACAGCGACAGAAACTCCGACACCGATCAGCGCCGTCACGATGCCAATCACGCCTCCCGCTGTCGCACTGGAAAAATAGCCGCGCCCAGCATCCATGCCGTAGAGATATCCGGCGACGGCGGTGATCATCATGCCACCAAACAGAAAATCGTTGTGCGCCAGATAGGCGCTGAAATGCACACCGACCATCAGCGCCAGCATCATCACGACGCCGAC
>DASZML010000333.1:0-3152 GCA_035551875.1 Rhizomicrobium sp. | reverse complement strand
GTGCCGGAAATCCAGATCGGCAGGATCTCGCCGAACTCGTCGAACACATCCTGAATGGCGTAGATCGCGGCCTTGGCGTTCAGCGTGTCGAACACCGTCTCGACCATGATGACGTCCGCGCCGCCCTTTATCAGGCCGCGTGTCGCGTCTTTATAGGTGTCGCGGAGTTCGTCGAAGGTCACATTGCGGTAAGCGGGATCATTCACATCCGGCGAGATCGACGCGGTGCGGTTGGCGGGGCCGAGCACGCCGGCCACCAGACGTGGCCGCGACGATGTGCTCATCGCATCGCAAACCTCGCGGGCGATGCGCGCGCCTTGCTCGTTCAATTCCGGCACCAGATGTTCGAGGCCGTAATCGCCTTGCGACATCGAGATGGAGTTGAAGGTGTTGGTTTCGATGAAATCCGCGCCGGCTTCCAGATATTGGCGGCCGATGTCTTTGATAATCTCCGGCTTGGTCAGGGTCAGAAGATCGTTGTTGCCTTTGAGGTCGCTGGGGTGATTGCCGAAACGCTCGCCGCGGAAATCGGCCTCACTGAGGCCATAGCCCTGAATCATCACGCCCCACGAGCCATCCAGCAGCATGATGCGCTCGCGCGCCTGCTCTTTCATCCATGCGATACGCGCGCTGCGATCGAAACTCACTGTGCAGTATCCTGTGAAGGCCGCATGCCCAGAAGGCAGCACGCGGCAAATGTCAGATCGGCTTGATTGAGCGTGTAGAAGTGGAACTGGTCGAAACCTTCCGCGCGCAAATCCTGCACCTGCTCGGCCAGGATGGACGCGGCAATCAGCTTACGCGTATCGGCATCTTCGTCGAGGCCGTCATAGAGCGAGGCAAGCCATTCGGGCACAGCCGCACCGGCCGTCTGCGCCATGCGCTTGATACCTTTGATGTTCGTCGTTGGGATAATGCCCGGAACAATCGGCACATCCACGCCGGCTTTCGCCATGCGGTCGCGAAAACGCGCCAGCGTTTCGGTATCGAATCCGAATTGCGTGAGCGCGCGCGTCGCGCCCGCGTCGACTTTCGCTTTCAGAAGTTCGACGTCCTGCGCCTCGGACGCAGAGTCTGGATGGCGTTCCGGATAGGCCGACACGCTGATCTCGAACGGCGCGATGCTGCGGATGCCTTCGATCATTTCCGGCGTCGAGCCATAGCCGCCCGCGGGCGCCTGATATTTGCCCTGCATGCCCGGCATGTCGCCGCGCAGCGCCACGATATGGCGGATGCCAGCATCCCAATAGCCGCGCACAATATCGCGGATTTCGCCCTGGCTGTGCGCGACACATGTCAAATGCGCGGCCGGCGCGAGCGATGTTTCATCGACGATGCGTTTCACGGTGTTGTGTGTACGGTCGCGCGTCGATCCGCCCGCGCCGTAGGTGACCGAGACGAAATCCGGCTTCAGCGGCTCAAGACGGCGAATACAACGCCACAAATTCTCTTCCGCCTCAGCCGTCTTCGGTGGCGAGAATTCAAAGCTGACTTTGAGCGGGCGCGTGTCGCGCGCCAGACGGCGCAAGCTCATGCCGCCGCCTTTGCATGCTCGCGGCGTTGCGGCGCTGTCGCCGCCCAGATTTTCACGATGAGTTTTCCGCCGCCGGATTGCGCGCCGTCATGCGGCGCGATGGCGAGTGATTGCTGTGATTTGAGGCCCAACGCATCGAACCAGCCTTGCACCTCCTTGTCGGAGAAACCCAAGCGGCGATGCGCAAGCTCGTCGCGCAGAAATTCCAGGTCGTGCGGTGCAAAATCGACGATCAGGATACGGCCCAAGCCTTTCAGGACACGCGCGGCTTCGGCAATCGCGGTTTGCGGATCGTCGAGATAGTGCAGCACCTGATGAAACAGCACCGCATCGAAACCGGCATCCTGCGCGCCATCTGCAAATGGCAAGCGATAGGTATCGGCCAAACGGACCTGACAGTGGTTGATCTCGGCACGCGCCAGACGATCGCGTGCGATCGCGAGCATCTCCGGGCTCACATCGACGCCGACGCCGCGTTTGATCGCCGGCGCCAACACTTCCAACATACGGCCCGTGCCGGTGCCGGCGTCGAGCAGCGATTCAATCGGCTCGGCGCGCACGAACTTCTCGATCGCGGCTTCGACGTCTTTCTCCGGCGCATGTAGCGCGCGGATGCGTTCCCAATCGGCTGCGTTGGATTTGAAGAACGCCGCCGCTTTCGCCGCGCGCGCATCGCGCACGGATTGCAAACGTCGCTTATCGGATTCCAAACTCCCCGGATCGCGCGCCGCCAATTCACCAAGCGCAGCACCGAGCTCCGCGCCATCGCCACGGTCCGCCGCGCGATAGAAGACCCAGCTGCCTTCCTTGAACCGCTGCAACAGACCGGAGTCGCAAAGCAGCTTGAGATGCCGGGAGACGCGCGGCTGGCTTTGGCCAAGGATCTCAGTGAGCTCACTGACCGTCAGCTCGGCTTCGCGCAGGATCAGCAGCAGCCGAAGCCGCGTCGGGTCCGCAGCGGCACGCAACATGGCGAGCAGGTCTTGCAAGGGCGGATTTCTCTATATTTCGCAACCATATATACATATCTTTATATGATTATGCAAGCGAAAACCCTTGCTCTGCCGCCCATTTAAAGGTGTGAAGAATCCGCAATATGACAGGGAATTCTAGCAATTGGCGATGTGTGAGCGCTGTCACTTGTTAAGACTTATGCTAAGGCTACCTAGTAAACTCCGGCCTCGATTCAGGGCTCGGTGTCAACGCATGGGCTGGGGGCAGCGCTCGTGCGTTGTGAAATACGATTAGGGATGGCCGGGATTCCATGCGGTTTGCAGCAGCATTAAGCTTGATTGGTTTGGTCGCGATGCTTGCGGGCTGCGCGAGCGATGGCGCGTCTCCGAACGCGACCGCGGCGAACGATCCTTACGAGTCGACCAACCGCCAGGTCTTCGCCTTCAATCAGAAGGTCGATCAGTACGTCTTCCTGCCCGGCGCGAATGCCTACAACGCCGTCGTGCCAGAACCTGCGCGCGAGGGCGTCCACAATTTCCTTGTAAATCTCGATCTGCCGATCACGTTCGCGAACGACGTTCTGCAAGGCGATTTCAGCCGCGCCGGCGATACACTCGGCCGTTTTGGATTGAATTCCACGCTGGGTCTGGGCGGACTTCTCGAT
>DASZML010000332.1:0-10680 GCA_035551875.1 Rhizomicrobium sp. | reverse complement strand
AATCTTGGCACGTTCTTGCATCCGAAGTCTGTTGCAGAAGTACAAACACAACCAAAGCAGACGCATACGCGATCCGATACAAACGCGAAATCGGCTGTCGCCAGTGTCGATGTACCGACGCTGCGGGGTAAAGAAGAAGTGCCAGGAAAGCGGCCGATACCCGACGGACTTCAGCCGGACGATTTGCGCGCGCCTTTTGGAAACTAGAGATACCAGTCGTATTCCGGCGCTGTGATGATCTTGCGCAGGCGCTGTGTTTCGATGCGCTTGGTCTCGCGATAAAGCGTGAGCGTTTCTTCGCTCAGGTAGCTCGCCAGCGTGATGGCATGTTCCGCCGCCTTGATCGCATTGTCGATCGTAGAGGCTAGCGCAAGATCGGGATCGCGCGAGACGTTACCCTTCGCTGGCGCGCCTGGATCGAGTTTGCGCGTCAAGCCGTGATGCACGCCGGCCAGTACTGAAGCCAGCGCGAAATAAGGATTGGCATCGGCGCCGGCCACGCGATGTTCAATGCGCCGGGCTTCCGAGGGCCCAACCGGAATACGTAAACCCGCTGAGCGATTGTTCACGCCCCAATGGCGATTGACCGGCGCGAACATATCCGGCTGAAAACGCCGGTAAGAATTCCGGTTCGGCGCGAAGAACAGCATCGATTCCGGCATCGCCGATTGCAGTCCGCCGATTGCGTGTCGCAACAATTCCGAACCGGTGGCCGAGCCATCGTCGAAGACGTTGCGGCCGTTGCCGTCCACCAAGCTCAGATGGATGTGCAATCCGCTACCGGCGCGATCCTCGTAAGGCTTGGCCATGAACGTTGCATCGAATCCGGCTTTGCGTGCTGCCGCGCGGACAATCTGCTTCAGAAAGATCGCGTGATCGGCGGCTTTGCGGGCATCGGCCTGATGTTTGAGATTCACCTCGAACTGCCCGGGCGCGTACTCCTTACTTGCGGCGCTCACAGGAAGGTTTTGCGTTTTCGCGGCTTCCGTCAATGCCGCAAGAAAGGTCTCGTACCGATTGAGATCGTCGATGCCATATACAGATGCAACCTTCTCTCGCGTACCCGAGCGTGGGTCCAAAGGCGGTTGCGGCGATCCATCGGCCGTGCGCTTTTGATCGATGAGATAGAACTCGAGCTCAAGCGCGCACACCGGCGTGAGGTTCAACTCGCCAAAACGGTCCAGCACGCGTTCCAGCGTGGCGCGCGGTTCGGTGGGATCCGGTGCGCCCTGCTCGTCGCGCAACGTCATCAGCATCTGCGCGCGCGACGGTCCGTCATCCCACACAAGCGAGATCGTTCCCGGAATCGGCCACGCAGTTCCGTCGGGATCGCCATCGCCAAAACCGCGGTCGAGCGGATTGGTCATCTCACCGTGAGCGTCCATGAGATAGATCGAATGCGGAATCTGCATTCCGGATTCGAACAAACGCGCAGCTTCGGCCACCGGCATGCGCTTGCCGCGCAGCACACCGATCACATCGGCCAGAACAGCGTCGACGTATTGCAGTTGAGGATTGGCCTTGCGTAACGCGTCGAATTCCTTGCGCGCCTCGACCACAAAAGTGGGCGGCGCGAAACCGGGAACAGTCGTGATCTTGTTCATGGAAGGACTCTGGATATTGAGTACGCATCATAAAGAGCCGCACGGAGTCCGTGAAGCCATGGACCCGATATGTTTCGCAGGTATTGGTTTGCGTTTCGTTTCGCTGTTAACTTTTGAGCGAGGATTTCAGCGCCTGCAGCAATAATTTCTTTTTCGGCACCGTGCTTGCGGAAAAGCCGAAATCGAGGGCGCTGCGCATATCGGCATAAACTCATCCAACAACGGTCGACGCAGGCCGCCAAAAAGGCAATTCGCGAACGTGTGCGGCTATGCTTTCCGGCTTGGAGTTTTCCAGTGTTGCCTGCGGCACGATTGTGAAAGATGCATCGGGTTTGACGGCGAACTTTTCGATCCGCGCCAATGCAAGCGCGCGGCGCAATGCCGGCGAGTAGACGGACGTCAACGCTGTTCCGACGATCTTGTTGCCCGCTGAGATCGCGCAGAAGGGCGCCGGCATCTCACTATCCAGTTCGAGCCCGACGATCACGCTCTCATTTGTTTCGCGTGCTGCCAACCAAGCGATGCGGCCATTGAAAACAGCGTGGTCGACATCGATCAACTTATCCAGGCTGAGCGAAGCTGGCGTAGGATCGGGCGCGAACCCGTCATTCGCTGCGAGATAGTCTCTGCTTGGCCGCGCGACACCCACCTCGACATCGAGAACATCGGATGCGGCAACGCCCATGGCCTGAATACCGAAATCGGCACCAGCGCGGAAAATGCGATCCCATAAAATCGTGCAGTCGTCAGCCTTGCACCAAAGCTCGTAACCGTCCTGTTCGCCCCATCGCGTGATGGTAACGTCGAGCCCGCGCCAGAATTGCTTGCGCAGTTCGAGAGGCGCAAGATCTTTCGGCAATCCGGCCGTAGTGAGAACATTCGCCGCGTATGGTCCGATCAGCGAAAGCCCACCCTCTTCGTTAGTCACATCGCGGACGATATTGCCCGATAGCGAAGCTGCGGTCTCGAACCAGCTCAAATCGCTTGCGGCAGACGCAACCAGAAATTTATCGCTCGCCAATCGCGAAACAACACCAGCTCCACGAACGGCGCCGCCATCGTTCAGCCAGAGCGCCTTGAGCGATTGGCCTGGCGCAAGATTTCGTGGATCGCGTGTGAATGCGCGCGCCGCCATCTCGGCAACACTTGGGCCTTCCAGCATCGCGCGCGCGCGCCAGGATATATCGCCCACAGCAACACGCGTCCGAGCCGCCAGCGCTTCTGCCGATGCGTTGCCAAAATCGAGCGGCAGCGTGAAGCCGTTGCGAATGCCCCATCGATTGAACCGGCTAAGCGCCGACGTACGGCTGTGAAACGGGGTGGCGCGCGGATTCATTTGAGCGCCTCCGCCGCCATTCCGGCAGCGATGCACGCAGCATTGCCTGAAACTGCAGTCATCGGATCGCTATCGGGACCACAAAAGTAGAGACCGGAAATCGAAGACGATATCTGTGAGGCAGGTTTCGCCGTGAACCTGCTGTCGCGGACAGCAAACGCTGGACGCTCGTCCGGTGTTTGGACCGCCGTTCGTATGACGGCACCGGGCAAGTTTGGAAAGCACCGCGCCAGTGCTGCTTTCACACGATCGGTCAATACAGGTTTCAATTCGCTCCACGGTGTTTTCGGCTGCGACGGCACCGGGCGAATGAGCGCGCTCACAACGCATCGATCCGCCGGTGCCAATCCGTCATCCGGCGCCATCGCTATGACGACTTCCATCGGCAATTCGCTTGCGAGGGCGCCATTGCGCGCGGCCATTTCGCCCTCGGCATAGGTCTCGGGTTTCTCGGCAATGACGAACCGGGCGACAGACGGAAGATTGGGCGCGACAGGCAAGGGATTTTTGTTCAATGCAAAAACCAATTTTGCTTCGGCCAGCGATCCCGCCGCATGCTTCAGGGCGCTGGACTTCACGATCCCCTCGGTGAGCGGCGGCAAGAATGAAGCAAACGTCTCGCCCCACGTAAGCGATGACAGCACCCCTCGCGAAAATATTTCTTCGCCAGACGAGAGCTTCACGCCGCATGCCGCCGCACCGTTCAGGAGAAGAGACTGCACAAGCGCGCCGGTGCGCATCTCGACGCCTGCATTGTATGCGGCTTTGATCGCAACCTGCGCAAAAGCCGCGAAACCGCCGAGCGGAAAGGCGACGGCGCCTTGCAAGCCACTCATCTCCTGCGATGCGCGCCAGACGAATGCCAGCGCAGATCCGGGTGCGATTGCAGAATATCCGTCCGCCGTCGCGTCAAAAACCAGCGTTGACTTCAGCGTGTCGGACTCAAACCATGAATCCAGCCACGCCATCGCAGCGGTCCGCGACAGACGTTCGAATGTCTCGCGCGCCTTCGCGTAAACGGTTTCTTCAGCACCGCTCCAGAAGGGGCGCAATGCGCGGCCAAGATCAAACAGTTCGCGCTGAAACTGCGGCCACATTTCGGCATCGTGTTTGGAGTGCACGGCAATATTGCTGGCAGTTGCCCGCGCGTTGCGTGTGAGAACCAGATGCTTGCCGTCTGAACGCAATCCAACGAGCGGCATATCGCGAACAGCGAATTTCAGTCCAGCCTTGGCAAGCCGCATCTGCCTGATCAACACTGGATCGAGTGCAAACAGTGTGTGCGGCCCAAGCGGCAACGGAAAGCTCTTATCGTCTGAAACAGCCGCAAGCCGGCCGCCGAAATTGTCGCTCGCTTCGAGCAACAACGTCGCCTTTCCTGCGCGGGCCAGACACGCCGCTGCGGCGAGGCCGTTGAAGCCGCCTCCGATCACGATGGCGTCGTAGATCTTCTCGCTCATCGCAAACGCCCTGCCGCATGATCAGCGATGATGGCGCGCGCGGCGACAACACCGGCGAGGCAAGTGCCGAACGGCGCCGCAGCCGATGACGGCCCGGCGAGATACATCCCCTTGAAGGGCGTATGCGGGGATGCGACGTCGGTCCACGGGCGCATATCGAACATCTGATCGGCCGCGATCTCACCGCCCCAAAGATCGCCGTCTGTTAGGCCAAGCGCTTCTTCAATGTCTGCTGGCGTTAGGATGTCAGCGCCCACGACGGTAGAAGCGATGCCGGGAAACACTTTCTCCCCGGCAAGCATCGCTATCCGAAGCAGTTGCGTTCGCTTTTGGTGCGTCCATGCGCCGTCGAATAAGCGTGCCGGGACGCAGCCCAATGTAACGGTCATGACGGCAGCGCCGATCGGGGCCAGAGACAAATCCAGTGCGGACGAGATCCGCAGCGTGCAAGGAGGCGTGTCAGGCAGAACCCCGCTGCGCCACCCGGCGTATGCAGTGCCAAAGGCCTCAATATCCGGCGCGACGTGGATCGGTCCCGTCAGATCGCCAGCTGGTTTCTTCGACAACGCCAGAAGTACGCGCGCGGTCGAGCCATTCATGCGAAAACTCGCAACGCGACGGCCTGCTTCAGCCGGCAACGCGTTCCAGGAAAACAGAGAGAGGTATGTTCTTTTCAGGTCGAGCGTCGAAACGATCGCGCGCGCTTCGACATGAGAGCCGTCTGCCAGCGTCAGGCCCTGCATGCGCCGGCCGGTGTGACGCACATCGGACACTTCGAGACCGCAGGAGATTTCCGCGCCTGCATCCGTCGCTGCCACAGCCAGCGCCGTTCCCAGCCGCTCCAATCCACCAATGACAACGCCGGACTGCCCAAGCCCCGGTGAAAGAAACTGAAGCGCGCTTCCAGCATGATCGGGATGTGCCGCGCGGCCCGTCAACGCTTGCGCGGTAAGATGCGCGCCGACATCGCCGCCAGCTTCAACCGCGAAGAGATCGCGCAGCGAGGCGGGGCACCAATCTTCGCCCGGCCACGGATCGCGAACCGGCTTTCTCGCGAACAACGATCGCGTCGGCGACGCTAGATCGCTCCTCGCGCGAGCAGCTGCTGTCACGGCGAGTTGGTCGCGAGCGCGCAACAATGGTGGCGGCGCAATTGCGCGTTCGATCACATGCCGTCTGTCGGGCCACCACGCTGTGGATATTGGCGATGGCACGAACAATGCGCTGCGCCGCGCGAGATCGAGCTCCCAAAAAATCTCCGCCGGGATCGGCGGCAGCTCGTCGCAAAATGGCGATGCCCGGAAACCGGGATGAAACTCGCGTGTGACAAGGCGGCCGCCGGGTTTCTCGGCACGCTCCAAGACGATTGTTTTCAAACCCGATCTGGCAAGCGTCGCCGCCGCGGCCAAACCGTCCGCGCCCGCGCCGATGATCGCCGCGTCGTAACGCAATCCGAGTCCCATGTTTGTGTGCCGCTTCTGGCTATTGTGCCGTGAAGCTCGCCAATCGGCGCCGATTTTAGCCGCGAATGGATAATAGGCGAGAGCCGAAAAAGAAAAGGCGGAAACAGCCCTTGCTGTTCCCGCCCTTGGTTAACTAAGGCTTGCCGGCCTAGACGACGCCGCGCTTGTGCTCGCCAACCACGATGCGGCCAGGATTGAAAGCGCGCTTGAACACGTCCATCGCCTTGCGCGGCTCTGCATCGCCGCACATGAACACGTCGAACGCTGCATAGCCCTTCTCCGGCCACGTGTGGACGCTGATGTGGCTTTCCGCCAGCACCGCCACGCCGGAGATTCCACCACCATCCGAGAAGGTGTGCAGGTGAATGTGCAACAGAGTTGCGCCTGCTTCCTTCACCGCGTCGATGAGCGCTTGCTCGATCCGGTCGCGATCGCCAAGACCTTCGGCTTCCCACAGATCGATGATCAAGTGGCTGCCGGCGTAGGTCAGGCCATTGCGCGTGATGAAGTGGTCTTTAGGTTCATTGTCGTTCGGAAGAACGACGGGAAGCGGCTTCGCCGCGGTACGGATGCGAGGAGTTCTCGCGACTTTATTCGTAGAAACCAGTTGTAGCCGAGCCATTTCGGGCACCTACCCTTCTCTAAGGTTGACACCTGCGCCTTGGCCTTACGGACTTCCGGACGCCGATAAGAAGAAAGCGGCGGACGGAAGTAAAACTTCCACGCCGCCGCCTTGTTCCGTCGCCGGAACGAGTCGAATATAGGGCCGTCTCTCGCGCATGCAACAATTTTTCTCGCCTCTGCGTAAATTTTCCACTGACGCTGTGACCTTCACGCTTCGCTCCTTGTCACACTCGTAGCGCGTCATCGCTCCGGGACCCGCTGACGTGCGCCGCTTGCCAGCACAACATCGTGGCCCTAAAACGCGCCGCCTCGCGCTTCGTTGCCGCGCGATCGAAGGAGCTGACGATGGCTGTAACGACCGCAAAAGAGCGTCTTCACAAAGGTTACGCGCAGGTGATGGAGCTCAAAGGCAAGCCGCTTGCCGACGAGAAAAGCCGGTATCAGCGCATCAAGATCTTCGACACCGTCGCCAACGGCCGCGTCATGACGCTCGACGACATCGTCCAGATCACGACGCGCGACGAGAGCGCTTACGCCGAAATGCTGACACATTTGCCACTGCTGGAGCACGGCAAAGCCGAACGCGTGATGATCGTTGGCGGCGGCGACCTCTCCATTGCCGACGAGGCCCTGAAGCACAAAGGCGTCAAAGAAGTCGTTCTTGTGGATATCGACGGCCGCGTGATCGAGCTCTGCCGCAAGCATTTCGGCGGGATCAACGCCAAGGCGTTCAAAGACAGGCGGCTCAAGATCGAGGTCGCGGACGCTTTCGAGTATCTCGGCCGCGCCGCTAGCAAGGGCCGTTTCGACCTTATTATCGCGGACCGTCCCGATCCCGTCGGTCCCGGCAAGGCGCTCTTCGGAGACACCTTCTATGATCGCGTGCTGGGCGCGCTGAAGCCCGGCGGCTTCGCGACGTTCCAAACGGGCGTGCCGTTCTACCAGCCCTGGGAGATCACAGAGGCGCTCAAAGACCTTGCGCACTTCTTTCCGTCTTCGGGGCTCTATCTGAGCGTCGTGCCAACCTACATCGGCGGCTTCATGGCGCTGTCGTGGGCCGGCAAAGGCAAAGGCGCGAAGCTCGGCACACCCGGTGGTATCAAAAAAGCAGCGACGGCTTACAAGAAAGCGAAGCTCAAAACCGATTATTACAATCCTGCTATCCACGCGGCGTGTTTCGCACTGCCGGAATGGATCGGACGGCTGGTTCCGTAGTCAGGCTTTCATCTGCTGATCGAAGATCGCACGCGCGCGATCCTGCAGGCTTGCGAGTTCAGCTTCGAGTTGCTCGAAAGTCGAAACGCCACCTGCCCTCGATAGCATCGCTTTGAGACCCGGCGTGGCGGACATCGGATCGAACGCCCCCTCGACGGCGATCCGCAACACTTGCGTCAAAGCGTTCTGCAGGAGTGCCGCCCGTATCAGTTCCTCGGCGTCTTGGGGCGCGAGCGCACCGGCATCGCGTAGCCGCTCCAGTGCGCTGATGGTATTCGTCTCCATAACGTCGGTGCAGGCTTGAACGAGTTGCAGCGTTTGCGCGATGAACTCGATATCCACCAGACCGCCACGCGTGAACTTGAGGTCCCAGCGGCTTTTGCCCGCAAAAGTTCCAAACAGTTTTTCGCGCATCTCCGCGGCGTCACGAACGATCTCCGCGCGGCTCGGCTTGGACGTCAACGCTCCGGCGATCACGTTGCGTACGCCAGTTTCGAGTTCGGAAGGTGCACCGATCACGCGCGCGCGCGTCAACGCAAGCCGCTCCCATGTCCACGCTTCGCTCTCGTGATAGCGGCGGAAAGAATCGAGACTCACCGCCACCGGACCCTTGTTGCCCGTCGGCCGCAGCCGCATGTCCACGTCGTAAAGCGTGCCTTCCGCTGTCGGCACGGTGAGTGCTCCGATCAGGCGCTGAGCGAGGCGCGCATAATACACGCTGCCCGGCAGCGGCTTGGCACCATCGGTGGTCGCTTCCGGCGGCATGTCGTAGACAAAAACCAGATCGAGATCGGACGCCGCCGTCATCTCCTGACCGCCAAGCTTGCCCATTGCGATGATCGCGAAAGCCCCGCCGGGCAGCTTGCCGGCGCTCGCCGCCAGTTCAGCTTCCGTCGCGCGCAGAAGTTCGGCGATTGCAACTTCGGCTACGCGGGTGAATGCCGGCCCCGCTGAGGTGGGATCGAGCGTTCCTTCGATGATTTGGACACCAACGCGAAAATTCTGTTCCTTGGCGAAGCGGCGGACAGCATCGAGCGCCGCTTCATAGTCGCTGTGTCCGATTTGCTGACGGGCCTGTTGTTCCAGTTCGCGGTGTGACGGCAGCTTCACAAGAAAGCCGGGATCGAGCAGCGCGTCGAGTGTGCCGGGCGAACGGCCAAGATGCTCCGCCAGCTTCGGCGCGGAACCGCAGATGTTCGATACCAGATGCAGCAGATGCGGATTGGCGAGGAACAGCGAGAAGAGCTGTACGCCCGCCGGCAAGCGCGAAACGAAGCGGTCGAATTGTGCGAACGCCGCATCCGGATCGGCGGTGGCAGCCAGATAGTCGAGCAGGATCGGCATCAGCCGCGTGAGAATCTCGCGTGCACGAGCGCTGCGCGTCGCCCGGATGCGGCCGTGATGCCAGCCACGGATCGCGCCGGCGACGTGCTTGGGATCGCGATATCCCATATCGTTTAGCGTCTGAATTGTCTCTGGATCGTCTTCAACGCCGGTGAAGACAAGACTGCCCTTGCTCGTGGCAAGCGGCGCGGATTGCTCGAAAAGCCGCAGATAGTGGTTCTGCACTTTGTGCAGATGATCGAGCAGCGCATTGCTGAACGCCTCCACGCTGTCGAAGCTCATGAAGCAGGCGACGTGCGCGAGATCATCGGGCGATTTCGGAACACTGTGTGTCTGCTGATCTTCTATCATCTGCAGACGATGCTCGAGCGTACGCAGGAAATCGTAAGCTCGTTCTAGGTCAACGGCGGTTTCATCCGTCACCAGTCCGCGCGCACGCAAAGCTTCGATTGCCTCGATGGTCGCCCGCGAACGTAGTGCCGGATTGCGTCCACCGAGAATGAGCTGCTGCGTCTGCGCGAAGAACTCGATCTCGCGAATGCCACCGCGGCCGAGTTTCACATTGTGACCGGCAACCGCGATGGCACCGTGTTTGCCGTGCGCGTGGATCTGGCGCTTGATCGAATGGATGTCCTCAATGGCGGCATAGTCGAGACTCCGGCGCCAGACAAATGGTACGATGGCAGACAGAAATTCTTCGCCCGCAGCTGGATCGCCAGCACAAGCGCGCGCTTTGATCATCGCCGCACGTTCCCAATTCTGCCCCATGCCTTCGTAGTAGGCCTCAGCCGCGTCGGTGGAGATCGCGACTTGTGTGGCGCCTGCGTCGGGGCGCAAGCGCAGATCGACACGGAAGACGTAGCCGTCCGTCGTCTCCTCGCTGAGCAAGCGCACCAGCCCGCGCACGATATCGACTGCGGCACCGCGCGGATCGTCTTTCTTGCGAAATGAAAAACGACGCGGATCGTAGAAAACAATGAGGTCGATATCGCTCGAATAGTTCAGTTCGAACGCGCCGTACTTTCCCATCGCGAGGACGACGAGGCCGGTGGTTGCCTCCAGCGCAGCGGGATCGCTCGCCTCCATTCCAGCTTTGATCGCGGCATCGCGCAACAGAAAGCGCAACGAAGCGCTGACGCAGACATCCGCGAACTCACTTAACGCGCGCGTGACATCTGCAAGCGCCCAAGCACCGCCGACATCGGCATAGGCGATCGCGAGTGCTGCCTGCCGCTTTGCGCGCCGCAACGCCGTCATCGCTGCGGCGTGGTCGTCGAGGGACTCAATGGCGCGGCACGATTGTTCGATTTCCTGCAACAGATCCTTCGGACCTTCATCGGCCAAGCGCCGCGCGAACAAGCGCTCGCGTGCCGCCAGGCGCGCGAGATAAGGGCTATTGCCAAACAACGCCCTGAAGATCGCGCCCGTTCTCTCAGGCAGCACGAAACCCGGCGTGCCCTCGGCAAGCGCCTCCAGCGTGCGCGCCGCACGCCCGGAATCGAACGGTTTCGGAATCGTCATGCCGCCAGCTTAGAAGAATTGTGGGGCTGGCTCTATTTCGCGGCGACCGGTCTTCGCGGTGCGATGCTAGGGCGCACTGTGGGACGGGCCGCCATGTGACGGAAAAGCACCGT
>DASZML010000331.1:0-3763 GCA_035551875.1 Rhizomicrobium sp. | reverse complement strand
CGGATCGAGCGAACGGATCAACCGCCAGTTCGCCGTGACGTTCACCTCGATCGCTTCCTGCCAGACTTTCGGCGCAAGATGCGTGAGCGGCGTGAGTTCACCGAGCACACCCGCATTACCGAAGAATCCGTCGAGCTTGCCCCAACGCTCATTGATGGATGCGCCCAAGCGATCCAGCGCATCGAAGTCGCGCAAGTTCAGCGGCACGAGCGTTGCGCCCTCGCCGCCCGCTTTTTGAATCTCATCGTCGAGTTCTTCCAGCGCGCCGACCGTACGCGCCACCGCAATGACATGCGCGCCTTCTACAGCTAGCGCTTTTGCTGCCGCACGGCCGATACCACGCGACGCGCCGGTAACCAGCACAACGCGATTGGAAAATGTGGATGCCATAGCGCGACGATCTATTGCTGAGCTCTAAGCAACTTCCGCGAGAAGCGAAAGCTGACCGTCTTTGCGGCCCCCGCTCACGTCCGTGAGCTCAATGGGATAAGCGCCGGAAAAACACGCGTCGCAGAATTGCGGCTTCTTGTTATCGCGGGTGTCTTCGCCCATCGCGCGGTAAAGACCATCCATCGAAATGAACGCAAGACTGTCGGCGTTGATGTATTCGCGCATCTCTTCGACCGACATGCGATGCGCGAGAAGGTCTTCCTTGTTCGGCGTATCGACGCCGTAAAAACAAGAATTCGCCGTCGGCGGGCTGGCAATCCGGAAATGGACTTCTGTCGCGCCTGCGTCGCGCACCATTTGCACGATCTTCTTCGACGTCGTGCCGCGCACGATGGAATCGTCTACGAGGATAACACGCTTGCCAGCGAGCTTGGCGCGGTTGGGATTATGCTTGAGGCGTACGCCAAGATGACGGATACGGTCCGACGGCTCGATGAACGTGCGGCCGACATAGTGGTTGCGGATGATGCCAAGCTCGAACGGTATGTTCGACGCCGATGCAAATCCCAATGCCGCAGGCGTTCCGGAATCCGGCACTGGAATGACCATGTCGGCAATCGCAGGGGCTTCCTTGGCGAGTTCTGCGCCGATCAGCTTGCGCGCGTCATAAACGTTCCTACCATCGACGGTCGAATCTGGGCGCGCAAAATAAATGTATTCGAAGATGCAGAATCGTGACGGTTGCGGAGCAAACGGGAAATAAGATTTCAGACCTTCCTTGTCGATCACCACCATCTCGCCTGGCTTCACATCGCGGATGAATTTCGCGCCAATGATGTCGAGCGCACAGGTTTCCGAAGTCAGTATCAAAGCGCCATCGAGCTCGCCCAACACAAGCGGGCGCACGCCCCACGGATCGCGCACGCCGATCAGCTTTTTGGACGTCAGCGACACCAGCGAATAGGCGCCTTCCACCTGTTTCAGAGCGTCGATCAAACGGTCCACGATAGGCCCGAACGAGCTACGCGCGACCAGATGAATGATCGTCTCGGTATCCGATGTGGATTGAAAGATCGCACCATCGCGAACCAGTTCCGTGCGCAGCGTCCTTGCGTTGGTGAGATTGCCGTTATGACCGATGGCGATGCCGCCACCCGCCAGATCGGCGAACATCGGCTGAATGTTGCGAGAGGTCGTGCCACCCGTTGTCGAATAGCGCACATGGCCGACGGCATTATTGCCACGCAAGTTCGCAGCGTGCGGACTGTTCTTGCCGAACACGTCGCCGACCAATCCGGCGTGACGCTCCGCCGTGAATTGTAAGCCATCATACGTGACAATTCCGGCCGCTTCTTGCCCGCGATGTTGAAGCGCATGCAAACCCAGCACCGTCAACGCGCTGGCTTCGGCGTGGCCATAAATGCCGAACACGCCGCACTCTTCATGCAGCGTGTCATCGTCGAATGGCTGAGAGGTGATGCCGTTCATGGCTTTTTCTCTGCGCCGTCGGTTGCCTGGATGAGCCTGTCTAGCGCGCGACGATCCTTGGCGCCATAGGTTTTTTGCGGCTTTTTGACATAGCGGTTCGGCACAGGTTTCGGCCGCGGTTCCACCACGGGTTCTGCTGATTTTTGTGCAGAAATGGAACGTTCCTCGCGTGGTGCAAAGCCTGCATTGAATATCCGCGAGTCGCGTGTGGGAACAAGCGAGAGCAAAACATCGCTCGTGTCCTGCACAAGCGGATACGTCCAGGAATGCGTGAGCCACATCGGTTGACGGCTCGGCGGCTGTATCAGGCACAGCAGCAGATAGCACATGCCGAGCACGATCAGTCCGCGCACGACACCGAACACACCGCCGAGCGAACGATCGAGTGGACCGATCGCCGATTTCTTCACGCTGTCTGAGAAGCGCGCGCTCGCGAACGACAGTGGAATGACGACGGCGAGAAAAACGAACACATAAGCCGCAATGCGCGCGAAGACCGGCGACATCATGCCGGCAAACAGCGGCGCGGCATCGGGCCCGAAGTAGAGCGATGCAAACGCAGCGATCGCCCAGGCGACGATAGAAAGCGTTTCCGCCACGAAGCCGCGAAAGATCGCGAAGCCCGCGGACACCAGGATCACGCCGATCACCAGAAGATCGACGTAGTGGAAACTGACAGCAGCCATCGATTCTATTTTACCACGGCCGGCTTCGCCGGTGCGCGGGTGAGACCGGCCAAAAGCGCGAGGTCCGACACATCTTCTATAGAGCGTAGCGTCAAACCCACACCGTCCGCCTTGGTGCCAGCGGGCACGACGGCGCTAGTGAAACCCAGCTTTGCCGCCTCTTTCAGGCGCAGTTCGGCTTGCGAGGCCGGGCGGATGTCGCCGGAAAGACTGATCTCGCCGAAGAACACGCAATCTTTCGGCAAGGGCTTGCCTGTGAACGACGAGACGAGGGCCGCCGCCGCCGCGAGATCGGCCGCCGGCTCGCCGACTTTCAGACCGCCCGCGACGTTCAGATAAACATCGTGCCCGCCCATGCCGAGACCGCCGCGCGCGTCGAGTACGGCGAGGATCATCGCGAGGCGGCTGGAATCCCAACCGACCACTGCGCGGCGCGGCGTTCCGAAACTTGGTGCGGCAACCAGCGCCTGAATCTCCATGAGCATCGGGCGTGTGCCTTCAAGGCCTGCGAACACTGCATTGCCGGGCGAGATGCTGTTGCGATCGCCGAGGAATAACGCTGACGGATTGGCGACTTCGGAAAGTCCCTTCCCTGTCATCTCGAACACGCCGATTTCGTCGGTCGCGCCGAAGCGGTTCTTCACACCGCGCAGCACGCGGAAGTGATGGCCGCGTTCGCCTTCGAAATAAAGAACAGCATCGACAAGATGCTCGACCTGTTTCGGACCGGCGATCTGCCCATCTTTTGTGACGTGACCCACGAGCAGCAACGCCGTGCCGCTCGCTTTGGCATAACGCACGAGATCGAACGATGCGGTGCGCACCTGCGCGATCGTGCCCGGCGCAGCGTCGAGCGCGCTGGTCCAGATCGTCTGAATGGAGTCGATGGCGAGGATGCCCGGCGCAGGACCGGCTTCGAGCGTCGTGAGGATGTCTTCGACACAGGTCGCGGAACCGAGCGACACCGGCGCATCCGACAAACCCATGCGGCTGGCGCGCAGGCGCACCTGCGCCATCGCTTCTTCGCCGGAGATATAAACGGCGTGTCCGCCGCGCTTTCCATATTCGGCGAGCGCCTGAAGGATCAGCGTGGATTTGCCGACGCCCGGATCGCCACCAATGAGCAATGCCGATCCCGGCACCAAACCGCCGCCGCAAACGCGATCAAACTCCGCGACGCCGGTCGCGCGGCGCGGCGG
>DASZML010000330.1:0-2629 GCA_035551875.1 Rhizomicrobium sp. | reverse complement strand
CGGTGCCGATCCAGCGCTTCAAGGCGATTTATGGCGTCCTGATGGTTTCGACCGAAGGTGGCGATATCGACAGCATCCTGCGCGCCGAGCGTTCGACACTGTTGCAAGTGTTTCTGGCGTCGCTTGCCGTCATGGTTCTCTCATCGCTCTATCTATCCGGTGTCATCGCAGCGCCTATTCGCAGACTCGCACACGCCGCCGACTTGGTTCGAACGGGCCGCGCTGGGCGCGAAAGCATCCCGCGCATGACAGAGCGGAATGACGAGATCGGCGATCTGTCAATCAGCCTCTCGACGATGACGCAGGCACTCTATGACCGCATTGATGCCATCGAGAGTTTTGCAGCCGATGTCGCGCACGAACTCAAGAACCCGCTCACTTCGCTCAAAAGTGCGGTGGAGATGTTCGCGCGCGCGAAGGACGACGTCTCTCGCGACAAACTCATGGCCATTATCCGGAATGACGTGAAGCGCATAGACAGACTCATCAGCGACATCTCCGATGCCTCTCGTCTGGATGCCGAACTTAGCCGTGAGACCTTGGAGCCTGTCGATTTGGGACGTCTGCTTAAGACCATCGTCGAAATCTACGACTTCACGGAAATTCCGCGCGGCGTGAAGCTCGCCCTGAACATGAACTTGCCGGAGGGCGTGCGCGTCATCGGCCGCGACGAAAGACTTGGACAGATATTTCGCAATCTGATCGATAACGCCATCTCATTCAGTCCCGACCGTGGCATCGTCGTGATTGACGCATACACCAACAGCAACACGACGCGCGTTATCATTTCAGACGACGGGCCGGGCGTTCCGCCGGAGAATCTCGATTCGGTGTTCAAGCGCTTCTACACCGAACGCCCCGCCGAACATGGCTTTGGCAAGAATTCGGGCTTGGGACTTTCCATCGCTCGGCAGATTGCCGAAGGTGTCGGCGGAAAGGTTTGGGCGGACAACCGCGAACCGCACGGCGCAAGCTTTGTCGTGGAATTGCCTATAGCAAAATGATCGAAGCACCATGAGCAATTTGAATATCCATGCAACATGCGTGATGCTTGCCGACGCTGCTGCGGCATTCAAGGCTCCCAAAGACGTCGGCGTGCTCTTGTTGGGCGAAAGCGGTTCGGGAAAGTCCGATCTCGCATTGCGATTGATGGAACGCGGGGCGAAATTGGTTGCAGATGATCGTGTCGAATTGTTCGCACGCGATGGATTGATGATGGCACGCGCGCCGGAGTTGCTCAGCGGCTTGATTGAAGTGCGCGGCGCCGGGATCATCGCGCAAGCGCAGGCGGCCGAAGCCCGCGTGGCGCTTGCTGTCGAAATGATGGAGATCGGCTACGTGCCGCGCCATCCGCAGCCGGAATCTTATTCGCCACCGCCCGAGCTAGAATTGCAAGCCTCCGCGTACCCGCCATTAATTTGGCTGGCCCCGTTCGAGGCATCGGCGCCTGCGAAAATCGTCATTGCCGCGGCGGCGTTCGCGGACCAGCTTTTCCGGGAAACACACAACAAATAAAACTCTTTTCTCCACGCGCGGGATTGCTATCGTGCGCCCGCTTTTCAGTTCAGGCTCTTATGATCGGTATCGTTCTCGTAACCCACGGACGTCTCGCGCAGGAAATGATCGCTGCGATGGAGCACATGGTGGGACCCCAAACTCATCTGCGGGCTGTCTGTATCGGTCCGGAAGATGATATCGAGCGCCGTCAGCGTGAAATCGCCGCCGCAGTCAAAGCGATTGACATGGGAAACGGCGTCGTCATTGCGACCGACATGTATGGCGGCACGCCCTGCAATCTTGCGCTGACATTGCTGGAGCGTGGCAAAGTTGAAGTGCTTGCGGGCGCAAACCTGCCGAGTCTCATCAAGCTGGTGGATATCCGGCATCGTGTTCCGCTGGACCAGGCGGTGAAAGAGTCGATCGACGCCGGCCGCAAATATATGCGGGCGGGCTCTGCGGATCTCGCCGGCCATTCATGAGCGATGAGCCTCCCAAGCGCCACGCCATCGCGACGATCACGAACAAAAAGGGACTTCATGCGCGCGCATCGGCAAAGCTGGTCGAAGCCGCTGCACGCTTCAAATCTCACATCACCGTGAGCCGCGATGGGCAGACCGTGGATGCGCGCTCCATTATGGGACTCATGATGATGGCCGCCGGGCTGGGCTCGACGATCGAAGTCAATGCCGAAGGCCCGGACGCGGATGAAGCGATGACCGCGATTTTGGCTCTTGTTGAAGCGAAATTCGGCGAAGATTAAATCTGAAAGCCAGTTGCGTCCGTCACAAAGCCGCGTAACTCTTCGCCCGCTTTTTGGTTGGGGAAATTCATGGAACGAAATAGCGCGACCACCTGGGGCGCCGCCGTCGTCGTCATTCTCGCCTTGGCCCTGGCCTGGTGGCTCATTCCGTCGCTTCATCCGTCGATCGGCAAGAGCAAGCCGGTCGCAGATCAGTTTCCCAACGATCAGTTTCCATCTACCTACAAGCCATATCCGTTTAGGCCGACGCTTATCCGCAATGCCACAGTTCTTACAGGCACCGACAAGGAAATCGACGGCGGCGACGTGTTGATGGAAGGTGGCAAGATCGTCGCCGTCGGAAAGAACCTCGCAGCGCCTGCGGGTGCC
>DASZML010000329.1:0-15678 GCA_035551875.1 Rhizomicrobium sp. | reverse complement strand
AGCCGCGAGAGCGGAACGCCATCTTTCACAAGCACGCCGCCGACCGCGTAGGCACGCTTGCGGGAGTTGGCGAGGTTTTCATCCGCTGACCCGGTGGTGTCGGTGTATCCGTCGATAAAAATCTTGGTGCTGTCGTAGCGGCGCAGCACCGGCGCGATGGCCCAGAGGATGCGCTGGCCTTCGTCACTAACGTCGAAGCTACCGGCGCGGAAATAATCGTCACTTCTCAAATGCAGCACGATGTCGTCGCCGGGGCGGCCGACCAATACGGGCATGCCGTGAACCGCGCGGCGCAATTCCGATTCCTGATTGTCCATGTATGAGCCGATCATCGCCGTCCTGACCGGACCCGCGCTTGCGATCTGCGGCAAGCGGCCGGCCTCGTAAGCAGGCTTCTCGGGCTCCTGATAGGGATGCATCTCTTCAGCCGGCGTGGGGGGCGGCGGCGGTGGGCCGTAGTTGCTCACACGCGGTCCGCCGCCGCATGCAGCGAGGATCAGGCAGGCGGTGACGGCAAGAACTCGTCTCATACGTATCTCCATCGGCCCCCACGCCGAGCGTTGGAGCATAAATGCGGCAGGGATTTGGCGTAAGCCCGCCCGGCGTTTAACAATGATGGAAAGAGCTATTCCAAATCGGGAGAGAGACATGAATTTGTTCGATCTGAGCGGCAAGGTCGCGCTGGTCACGGGGTCCACGAAGGGTATCGGCGAGGCAATCGTGCACCGGCTGGCCGAGCATGGCGCGAAGGTCGTCGTGTCGAGCCGCAAGGCGGATGCTTGCGAGAAAGTCGCCGGCGACATCAACAAGGAACGCGGCAAGGACGTCGCGATCCCGATTCCCGCGAACATCAACTACAAAGAGCAACTCGAGCAACTTGTCGCCAAGACGCGCGAGAAGTGGGGCAAGATCGATGTGCTGATCTGCAACGCCGCGCTCAATCCCTATTACGGATCGAGCATGGATATTTCTGACGATGCCTTCGACAAGATCATGGGCGCCAACATCCGCTCGAACCACTGGCTTGCGCAGTTGGTCATTCCGGAGATGAAAGACCGCAAGGACGGTTCGATCATCATCGTTTCGTCCATCGGCGGATTGCGCGGCTCGCCCGTGATTGGCGCCTATTGCATCTCCAAAGCCGCGGACATGCAGATGGCGCGCAACATCGCTGTGGAATATGGCCCCTATAACATTCGCGCGAACTGCATCGCGCCGGGTTTGATCAAAACCGATTTCGCCAAAGCGCTGTGGGACAATCCCGAAACGCTGAAGCGCTCGACAGCCGGCGCACCGCTGCGCCGCATCGGCGAGCCGGACGAGATCGCGGGCGCGGCCGTGTTCCTCGCGTCGAAAGCCGGATCGTTCACCACCGGCCAGACGATCGTCTGCGACGGCGGCGCGACAATATGAAAGCGCTGGTTCTCGCCATCGCGTCGCTCGCGTTGTTTGCGGGCGGCGCGCAGGCGGCGGACAAGCTCGACTGCAATTCCAAAGACCTGAACCAGATGCAGCTCGACGAATGTGCCGGGCGGGATTTTACTGCGGTAGATCGCAAGTTGAATGCGCTCTACCGGACGCTCATGGCGAAGTACAACGCGGCGGACGGCGCTCTGCTCAAGACAGCCGAACGCGCATGGCTTTCTTATCGCGATGCCGAATGTAATTTCGAGACAAACGGAACCGTCGGCGGTACGATCAATCCGATGATGGACACGATGTGCCGCACCAAAAAAACCAATGCCCGCATCAAAGAGCTGACCGCGCAGCTCAAATGCGAGGAAGGCGATTTGTCCTGCAACATGCCGGTGAAGTGACGTCCGTTAGCCGACGAGACGCCTGAACAACGATCTGTCGCGCAGGATTTCTTTCGCTGCGTTGTGACCCGGTGCGCCGGTGACACCGCCGCCCGGATGCGTGCCCGCGCCGCACATGTAGAGCCCTGCAATCGGGCTGCGATACGCGCCTGCGCCGAGCACCGGCCGCGCGGCCCACAACTGGTCGAGCGACATACGGCCATGCATGATGTCGCCGCCTACCAGGCCGAAGGTGCGCTCCAGATCGAGCGGCGAAAGCACCATGCGGCCCAGAATTGCGTCGCGAAAATTTGGCGCGTAGTCCGTCACCGTGTCGATGATGAGATCGGCGGCCTGGTCTTTGTAATCGTCCCAGCTTCTGCCGCCGGATAATTCCGGCGCAAAATGCTGGCAGAACAATGTCGCAACGTGCTGGCCTTTCGGTGCAAGCGAGTCATCCAAAACGCTCGGCACCAGCACTTCCACGATGGGCTGCTTCGACCAACCGTCGCGCTTGGCATCGTCATACGCACGCTCCATGTAATCGAGCGATGGCGCTATGATGATGCCCGATCCGAGATGATCGCCGTCGTCCGGCATGCCGCGGAATTTCGGCAGCTCCTTCAGCGCCACGATCATGCGAAACGTACCAGAGCCGGAAACATAATTGGAAATGCGCCGCGCAAACGCCGGATCGAGATCTGCGGACGGCACCAATTCCTCGAACAATGTTTTCGGATGCAGATTGCCGATGATCCGATCGCCGCGGAATTCTTCGCCGCTCTTCGTCACCACGCCAACCGCGCGTCCGTTTTTCACGGTGACGCGTTTCACCGGCGAGGACACACGGATATCGACCCCCTCTTCTTCGCATGCCCGCTTCATCGCCTGCGTGATCGCGCCCATGCCACCGATCGCGTGGCCCCACGCGCCCTTCTTGCCGTTCACCTCGCCGAAGAGGTGATGCACGAGCACGTAGGCCGAACCGGGCGTCGAAGGACTTGCGAAATTACCAACCACGGCATCGAAACCAAATACCGCCTTGATCGGGTCGCTTTCGAACCAGCGGTCGAGAAACTCGCGCGCGCTCAGCGAGAACAGATCGAAGAGGTTGCGCTGGCCCTCGAGATCGAGCTTGGCCATGCCACGCGCTTGCGATGCGAGCCGCACCAGATCGCCGATGCCACCGCCCGCATTCGGCGGCGGTTTCAGAACGAGAGCGCGCAACACATCCGCGGCCTGATCGACGGCCGCGTAGTAATCCGGCAGAGCTTCGGCATCGCGGCGCGAGAAGCGCGCGACTTCTTTTTGCGTCGCTTCCAATCCGCCGCCGACGCGCAATCCACCACCCTCCGGCAGCGGCAGAAAGTTCGCGATGCTGCGCTCTACAATTTTGAGGCCGTGCCGATGCAGATCGAGATCCGCGATCACCTTCGGATTGAGAAGGCTCACTGCATAGCTCGCGACCGAGTTACGAAAGCCCGGATGGAATTCTTCCGTCACCGCCGCGCCGCCGACGATGTGGCGGCGCTCCAGCACAAGCACCTTCATGCCCGCGCGCGCGAGATAGAAAGCACAAACCAGCCCATTATGGCCTGCACCGATGACGATGGCGTCGTATTTCACTGGTGCACTCTCTCGCGCCTTTAATGTTCCAGAGGTGCAATGTGAAGTGTGTAGGGAATGTATAAGGCAAGATCGAGCGGCCCCTTCTGGTACCAAGACACCGGGTGCTCAAGACCTTCGATCGTTACGCCATAACCAGCGCCAAACAGATCAGCGGTGTGCCTAGCATCGGCTACAATCTTTGTTACCAAACCATCGCGATACTGTTCTGGACCAATGATCGTAAGATCCCAGCGTTCTTCACGCAAAATTTCTGTGCGACCTGCTTTCGGCGTCTTTTCGATGTATTCGTTAATGCGAGCGGTCGCCGTGTTCAGCGTGTCTCCAGGTCCCACCGCTGTTTTAACGATCACATAAGCTTTACTCGTATCAGCGCGCGCATCCGGCTCGATAATTTGATCGAAATTTCCTTCGTTCAGTTCACCAAGGACGGAATCACCCAAACCAAGCGAAATCGTTTTTGACGATGCCGCGCTTTTGATCATCTCGCGCAACGTAGCTTTCAGCTCTTCCTTCCGCTGATTGAGATCGCGCGTGTCGCAGGTTACCCGGACTTTCGTGATGACATGATCGGCGCGCTTCATAACAAAGATATGCGGGGCGCCGTCGTCTCGCCGCTCGGCAGTAACGACCACTTCCTCTACCTGCGCCATAGCTGCGCTTGCAAATGAGAAAACCGCGATTGCTACAAGCAATCCTCCGAGTTTACGCATGAACAACCTCCCCGCCCCGCCGCTCAACCATATCACGGCGGGAGATGTTAAGCAGGGGAGATCGGAGATTTACGCAGCCAACCCGAGCACAGATTCTGCGCTCTTAAACGGTAAATGCTGCGCTTCGGCGACCGCGCCGTAGGTCAGCGTGTTCTTGTACACGTTCAAACCCGCACGCAGATGCGCGTTGGCTTTCATCGCCGCTTCCGCGCCCTGCTCCGCCAGCGCGATGGTAAACGGCATCGTCGCGTTGTTGAGCGCGAAGGTCGACGTGCGCGCGACCGCGCCGGGCATGTTCGCAACGGCATAGTGCACCACGCCATCCACGACATACGTCGGATCGGCGTGCGTGGTGGCATGCGAAGTTTCCGCGCAACCACCCTGGTCGATGGCAACATCCACCAGCACTGAGCCCTTCTTCATCTGGCTCACCATCTTCCTGGTGATCAGCTTCGGTGCGGCTGCGCCCGGGAGCAGAACGCCGCCGATGACGAGATCGGCGCCCGTCACATGCTCTTCGATGGAGTCGATCGTCGAGAACACTGTGTTCAGCATCGCGCCGAATTGCAGATCGAGTTCGTTCAGACGGCGCAGCGACACATCCATGATGGTGACATGTGCTTCCAGGCCCATCGCCATGCGCGCCGCATTGGTACCGACAACGCCGCCGCCGAGCACAACTACTTTTGCCGCCTGCACACCCGGCACGCCGCCGAGGAGCACACCGCGACCGCCCTGTGCTTTCTCAAGACAATGCGCACCGGCTTGGATGGACATCCGTCCTGCGACTTCGCTCATAGGAGCAAGCAACGGCAGACCACCGAAACGGTCGGTCACGGTTTCATATGCGATGCAGATCGCGCCGCTGTCGAGCAAACCCTTCGTCTGCTCCGGATCGGGCGCGAGATGCAGATAGGTGAACAGCACCTGGCCTTTGCGCAGACGCTTGATCTCGACCGGCTGCGGCTCTTTCACCTTCACGATCATGTCTGCTTTCGCGAACACTTCGTCCGCATTCGGCAAAATCTTCGCGCCGACGCGCGTGTAATTCTCATCATGGATACCGATGCCTTCGCCCGCGTTCGTTTCGACGAACACCTCGTGGCCGCGCGCCGTAAGCTCGCGCACGGCGGCAGGGATCATGCCGACGCGGTATTCGTGATTCTTGATTTCTTTTGGAACACCGATGCGCATGAGAAGCCTCGTTTCTTACCAGCGATTTCTTAGTTCGGGCAGCGACATCAGAAAGAAGAGAACAAACTCGACGACCGCCGCGCCATTCACGATTTGCGGGTCGATTACCCGATTTGTGGCGTGGAGCAAAGTGTTGGTGCCGAGATAGAGCAATGCGGTCAAAATGACGGGCACAACCAGCACGAAAATGACGAGAAAAAGCCGTTTCAGCGCAACCATCTTCCCCTCTTCAGGTCAGGCTCTTCAAAACCCCGCGAACATTGTCGACAATTTTGACGATATCGGATTCGCTGGCGATCAGCGGCGGCGACAGGGCGATGTTGTCACCGCCGACGCGCATCACCATGTTCTGCTCTGAGAACGCGAGTTTTATCGCATCGAAGCCACGGCGGCCCGGCGCTTTCGGATCGGCTTCGAGTTCAATGCCGGCGGCAAGTCCGACATTGCGAATATCGACGACGAACGGCTCGCCCCTTAGCGAATGCACCGCGTCTTCCAGAACACTTTCGAGTTTCGCGGCGCGCTCAAACAGGCCTTCGTCCCGATAAATATCGAGCGTCGCGATGCCGGCAGCGCACGCGAGCGGATGTCCGGAATAGGTATTGCCGTGAAACAGGCCGATCTGATGGTCGGCATTTTTCTCGTTCTCAAACGCCTCGTAGATTTTGCGCGACACAACAACGCCGCCCATCGGCACGGCGCCGTTCGTCACACCCTTCGCAAAATTGATCATATCCGGGACGACGCCGTAACGTTCAGCCGCGAAGGCGTGACCGAGGCGCCCGAAACCCGTGATCACCTCGTCGAA
Source organism: Rhizomicrobium sp. (assembly GCA_035551875.1). GTDB lineage: Bacteria > Pseudomonadota > Alphaproteobacteria > Micropepsales > Micropepsaceae > Rhizomicrobium. Next base: position 9,541 of record DASZML010000329.1, on the reverse strand, counting down.
GATCAGCAATATTCCATACTTGTCGCAGATTGCGCGCAACCGATTGAGATAATCCTTGGGCGAAGCATAGACGCCGCCAGATCCTGCGAACGGCTCGACGATCACGGCTGCGATGGTTTCAGCGCCGTGCAGCGCTACGAGATTCTCCAACGCATCCGCATAATTCCCACCGGTCTGCGGTTCGCGCTTCGTGAAACGCATTGTCGCCGGATCGTAGGGAAACGGCAGATGATCGTCGGTGCCAGAAATCAGCGGTCCATATGGCTTGCGATTGTTTCCGAGGCCGCCGACGGCAATGCCGGCCATCGTTACACCGTGATAGCCCTTCTCGCGCCCGAAGAGACGAAAGCGCGAGCCCTGCCCGATCTTCTGGAAATAGGCGCGCGCGATCTTCAACGCTGTATCGGTCGCCTCCGATCCGGAGTTCACGAAGAAGACGTTGTCCAATCCTTCCGGCGCGAGCGCGGCGATGCGTTGCGCCAGCGTGAACACGGACGGATGCGCAAACTGGAAGTTGGGCGCGAAGTCGAGTTCGCGCGCTGCCGTCGCGATTGCATCGGCGATCTGTTTGCGGCCATGGCCCGCGTTCACACACCAAAGCCCCGCGCAGGAATCGATTAATTCGCGCCCGGCATCGTCGTAGTAATACATGCCTTGCGCGCGGGTGAGCATGCGCGGCGCGGACTTGAAATTGCGATTGGGCGTGAACGGCAGCCAGAACGCGTTCAAGTCGTTTGGCTGACGCATGAGATTCTCCCGCCGATTGAGCGCGGAAACCTAGCAAAGCGCTTCTTCAAAAGAAAAGGGCCCGGTTTTCCCGGGCCCTTTGTCGTTGCCGGCCGATTAATGGCCGGGGTTACTGTCGTTACTGTCGTTGTTGTTGTCGTCATCATGGTGATGATGGTGGTGCTCATCGCCATTATCGCCGGTGCTGTTGTTCGAACCGTTGCTGCCGTTCGAATTGCCGTGCGAATTGTTTCCGCCACCATTCGGAGGATTGCTTCCACCGTTCGGCGTGTTCCCGCCACCGCTCGGCGGATTGTTGCCGCCGCCATTCGGCGTGTTGTTTGGTCCGTTCGAGTTTCCACCGTTCGAACCATTGTTCCCGTCATGATGGTCGTGATCATGGTGATGATCATCATTGCCATTCGAACCGCCGCCGCCGTTGGAACCATTGTCCCAATCGTGATGGTGATCGTCGTGGTGATTATCGTGATGATCGAAGTCATGATCGTGGTGATCGCCATCATTGTGACCCCACTGTGGGCGCCAATGATTGTCCCAGCGATGATCCCAGTGGCCGCCGTGGTCGTGGTAGTAGCCCCAATCGCGATCGCGCAGATGAAAGCCGTGGCCCGTGTAGAAATCGAAACCTAGCGCGGGGCCCGCATAGTAATGGCCTGAGTACCACCAGCCCGGACGATGTCCGCGCCACTCATCGCGATGCCAACCGCCACGGATCCAATATTTGCGGCCGTTAAAATCGTCGCGGTAGTAGACCGGACCTTGATACCACTGGCCGTGCCAGAACACAGGACCGTACCAAACCGGATAATCCCAGAAGCCATCCGGGCATCCTGATTGGTCGCAGTAACCGCCGCTATCGTAATCGAAGCGGACAGGATTCGGCACACCGATAGATATGCCAAAGCTCACCGCAGCCTTTGCAGGTGCGCCCGCGAAGAGCGCAGCACTCAACGCTCCCAACGCTGCTACACCCATTTTCAATCGTGACTTCATTCACTTCTCCCGAAAAAGTTTCAGTGGACCCCAGAGGGTGACGACGCTGATGCAATCCGGATGAACATCGGATGAACCGATACCGGTGTGCCATCACCCCGTTTTGAAATGGCGACCACAAAAAACACCGGCCCCGGCGATCGCTCGCCAGGGCCGGGCATCATGCCGTGTTCGTCTAACTCAAGACGAAGGGGCAGACTGTTTAGTGGTGATGGTGACCGCCGCTCCAGTGTGCATGGTAGCCGTGGCCGCCCCATCCGCCATGGCCGCCGTGCCATTGACGGTGACCGAACGAGTCGGTGAACCAGAAGCCGCCGACTGCGGGCGAATAGTATCCCGGACCGTAGAAACCTTGATCGTAGTAGCCGGCATAATATCCGGGCGCACCACAATATTCCGGATGGTAGTAGCGGTAGTTCGGGTCAGCACAGGGGTTGCCGTAACCGGGGCCATAGGACGGGCCCGGCACGCCGATGCCGATGCCAACAGACACATGCGCGTCTGCCGGAGCCGTTGTTGAGAGCGTCACGCCCAGCGTAGAACCTGCCAGCATGAGCGCGCCGATTGCATATTTGCCAAAGCGTTTCATTGCTCAATTCCTTTTTCGGTTTCGAATACGTGGCTGCTTCACCACGCTGTTCTTAACGCACAAAATGACGGCCGGAGGCTGAACCCAAAATGAACGGCACTTTCAGAAACAAGGTGATTTAGAGGCGGTGTGATCGCCTCACGCGGAACGCCCGCGCGCTTCGATTTTCCAAATAGATTCCAAGACATCGCCGCGAACGCAGTGATAACGATCGTAGAGATTCACGGTCGGATCGCAGTGCGGAACAATGCAGTTGATCACAGTGCCGATTTCGATTCGGCCACTGGCGGGCGGATAGATGATTCCGCCCTGTTCGTCGCCAAAGAAGAAGTAGCTCGATCCTTCCGGCGCGCCGCTGGCGATGACGGGATTGCCAGCGTCCGTGGCGAAAGCTTTGAAACCGGCGTCGCTTGTTACGAGCCCGTCCCGATTGTTGCTGATGACGGTGGTCTGCACGAACAACGATGTTTTGAACGGTACGCGATCGCCGGGTTTTTCCCACACATCGTTGTACTGGCGGTCCATGAACACATAAGAGCCGACCTGCAATTCGGTCAGCGTGCGCGCGTCCGGGTCGATGTCGAACGTGCCGGTGCCGCCGCCGGAGAGAAGTTTTGGCGCAAGATCGCGTGCTTTGAGTTGATCGCGCAGATCGGCAAGTTCTTTCATCGCATTGAGCGATGCCGCGCGCCGCTCGTTCGGCGATTCCAGATGCTGCACCTGCCCCGCGTAACATTGCAGGCCCGCATATTCGAGATGCGCCGATTTCGCGATCTGCTCGACCAGTGCCAGCGCGCCATCGCCGGGGCGAATGCCGGTGCGGCCCAAACCAGGATCGATGTCGATAACGACTTTGAGTTTCTTGCCCGCGTCGCTCGCCGCGGCTTCGAGACGCGATGCAACACTCGCATTGTCGCAAACCGCGCGCAGTTCGCCGATGCGCGCATTGAGCGCCATCAGCCGCGCGATGCCTCCATCCGTCACGACGGGCGATGTGATCAAAATCGAATCGATGCCCGCATCTGCGAGCGCTTCGGCTTCACCCAGCTTCGCGCAACAGATACCGAGCGCGCCCGCCGCGATCTGCAGCTTCGCGATTTCCGAACATTTGTGCGTCTTCGCGTGTGGACGCAGCGCGATGTTGTTTTTCTTCGCGTGCGCCGCCATCGCCGCGATGTTGGCTTCCATTGCGTCAAGATCGATGATGAGTGCGGGCGTTGCGATTTGCGCACGGCCGCCCGGCACACCGATCAGATCCACGTTGAGGTCTTGCGCCGCCATATCCAACTCCCGATGCTGACGGCGTGACCACCGCCCTGTCTCTCATCCTTCTTTCCGCCGTCGTCCATGCCGTCGTCAACATCCTGACGAAACGGGCGAACGACAAATACGCGATGCGTCTGCTGATCGGGGTGTTTTCCGCGATCTTCGTGACGCCCGCTCTGTTCTTCGTGCCGCTGCCGCATGGTCGCGCGGTGTGGTTCCTCATCGGCACGGCTTTTGTGCACGCGCTCTACGAACTATTGCTCGTGCGCTCGTACGAAAGCGCGGCGTTCTCCGCCGTTTATCCCGTGGCGCGCGGCACCGGTCCCGTGTTCACCGCCATCGGCGCGATTTTGCTTCTGAAAGAACACGCGCCGCCTGTCGAACTCCTCGGCATTGCGCTGGTTTGCGGTGGCGTGATCGCGTTGGGATTATCGCACCGCGCAACCGAGGGCGTTGCGAAAGGACTGATGTTCGCGCTGGCCACGGGCGTCACCATCGGCTGCTACACGCTGATCGACGCGAGCGGCGTGCGCGCCGTGCACAATCCATTTTCGTATGTGTTGTGGTTTTTCGTGGCGCACGGTTTCTGCGTGATGGTCACGGCGCCAGGTATTCGCGGACGCGCCGTGGTCATCGAAGCAAGCCGACAGTGGAAGCTCGGCATTCTGCTTGGTGTTTTGTCGATCACAACTTACGGATCGGCGATGCTTGCGTATCGTTTTGGCGGGACGGCACAGCTGGCGGCGATGCGTGAGACCAGCGTTCTCTTCGGAACAGCGCTCGCGATGCATTTCCTCGGTGAGCACATGAACATGCGCCGGTGGCTGGCTGCGATCGCCATCGCCGCCGGCGCCATACTTCTTCAGGCCGCATAGACTTGAGCGACTGCGGACCTATAGTCGATATATGGCGGCTATTGTGGTTCAGCAGAAAATCGACCGGACGCCTATGGTTGTCGCACGTGTGATGTTCGATCCACGCAACGATGCCAAATGGATCGATGGCGCCAAGCGCGTTGAAGCTCCCGCGGTCGACGCAACAGAAATTGGCACGCGCGTGAAACGGCACGGCGCTTTTTGGGGCCGGAGTTTCTCCTGGGTAACGGAAACGGTGGCCTTCGAGCAAGACAGTAAGCTCACTCTGAAATACGTCGAGGGGCCAATGACCGGCGATGTTACGTATGAGATAGCGCCAGAAGTAGACGGATCGCTGGTGACGTTGCGCAACAGCACCGCGTCGCCCTTGGAAATGCCCGGTGCGTCGACTTTCTTGAAGCGCACGCTGCAAGCGGATTTGAAGCGCCTGAAGGCTCTCGTCGAACGGCAGCCAAAATGAAGACGTTCTACTCGCCGGTCCATATCGGTCACGCACCGAAGGAAGAATTCGAGCAAGGCCGGCTCTCGCCCGCTGTCGAAATTCCCGAGCGCGCGCTTCGCGTGCTGGCGCGGCTTGAAGAGCGGAAGATTGGACCCGTTCTCGCGCCGACCGCATTCGGCGACGAGCCGATCCTGCGCGTGCACGATTCCGCCTTCGTGAAATTTCTGACGGGTGCGCATAGCGGTTGGCGCGCGAAATATCCGAACGACGATGCAGACGCCATTCCTTCTACTTGGCCCGCGCGCGGACTTCGCGAGCGTCGCAATGGCGACATCGGATCCCAACTGGGCTCGTACTGTTTCGATACCGCCACACCGATCGTAAAAGGCACATGGACCGCGGCGCGGATGGCCGCCGATACGGCACTATCTGCGGCACAAGCGATTCGAAGCGGCGAACGCGCGGCATTCTCGCTTGCGCGCCCGCCGGGACACCACGCCAGCGGCGACATCTATGGCGGCTATTGCTATCTCAACAATGTCGCGATCGCAGCACAGTGGTTCGTCGATCAAGGCATGAAACCCGCGATCCTCGACGTCGACTATCATCACGGCAATGGCACGCAGACGATCTTCTACGATCGCAACGATGTGCTCTTCGTCTCCCTTCACGCCGATCCATCATTCGCCTATCCGCATTATCTGGGATTTTCCGACGAGCGCGGCGTGAGCAAAGGCGAGGGCTTCAATCTGAACATGCCGCTGGGCATGGGTACGAATTGGGGCGCATATTCTCAGGCGCTCGCACACGCGATGCTCGCGATCCGCCGCTTCGGCGCAGATGTTTTGCTGGTTTCGCTCGGCCTCGACACGTTCGAGCACGATCCGATCAGCAAGTTCGCACTGAAGAAAGACGATTATTTGCGGCTCGGCGAAGCGCTCGCTCTGCCCGATCTGCCGACGCTGTTTGTGTTCGAAGGCGGCGACAACATCGAGGTGCTGGGCGAAATTACCGTCAACGTGCTCGAAGGCTTTGAAGGCCGCTAGTCCATCTTCGATTTGATTTTGTCCGTGGCGCGCTGCACGGCATCGTCGAATTTCGATTTGTGCTTGTCGCCCTGGTTTTGCATCTCGTCGATGGCGCGGTCCACCGCGTTCTTGATGCTCGCCGCGGTCCCGCCCTTTTCGTATTCGCGCACGATCGCGCCTTCGACGCGCTTGAGCATGGTATCGACGGTGTAGCTCTTGAACGGATGATCGTCATCGCTGCCGCCGGTCGCGTGATAGCCGCCGATGGAGCCGTAGATGTTGATCATCTCGTCAGTGCGCCGACCCCATTCCAGCACCCAATAGAATTTGTCGCCTTCACGCTCGCCCCGGATGAAGAGATCGAGCAATGCCGCCACCAATGAAACAGGCAGCAGCAGAAAATTCTGGAGGTTTCCCAGCACCAGTTTGAGCTGAAACACCAGAACGTCGCGAAAGAAATGCCAGCGCGAATGCGGATGCGGTTCGGTCGGCGGAACATCTCGCGGCAGCGGCTGAAGCAAATCTGTCATAGGGGTGCCGTTCATCTGGATGAATGAAATTCTCCCGTTCCGACACCTCACGCAACAACGATTCTGTGATGTGCCGGACTTACTGGAACGCTTTGTTATGGTAAAGATTACAGTCAGGTGAGGAATCGGTTCTGTTCCGCGGCCTCGCTTGAATGCCTTGCGGCTCTTTTTCGGGTCGCCTCAGCAACGGGGAGTTTTGCATGAAGAAGATTGTTCTGGCCTGCGCGGTTGCGTTGGCAACTGTCGGCACGATTGGCGCGGTTGCGCCTGCAACAGCCGCTATCACGATCCATGTCGGCAGCAACGGGCATCATCATTGGCACCACACGCATTGCTGGTGGCGCCATGGAATGAGGCATTGCCGTCACTGGTAGTCTGCAAATAGATCCAGAATTGAGCGCGGGCCGGCCCATCCGGCTCGCGCTTTTTCTTTGGAATCCCAGAGTTCTTGCCTCACCCGCCTCGTTCGGCTATACGCCGCGCCTTCATGGCGGCTGCGGTCGCGGGAGGCCCTTTTCGGGTCCATGCCGGATGTCCGGCGTTCTCGCGAACCAAGGCTTGAACGGGCATCCCGCTCGTGCAAGTTCCGCAGTCAAAACAGGGACTTAACGGAATGGCTCTTTACGAGCATCTCCTGATCGCGCGCCAGGATATCAGCGCGCAACAGGTGGACGCACTGGCGACCCACCTCAAGACCATCATCGAAGGCCAAGGCGGCAAGGTCGAGAAGCACGAATATTGGGGCCTGCGCGGCCTCGCCTACCGGCTCAAGAAGAGCCGCAAGGGCCACTACGTCCTTCTCAACATCAACGCGCCGGGCAAGGCGGTCCACGAATTGGAACGCCAACTCAAGATCAACGAAGACGTGCTGCGCTTCATCACCGTGAAGGTGGATAAGTTCGAGCAGTCTTCCAACAAGAACCGCCGCGACGATAAGCCGGAAGGCGAGCGCGTCGAGGGCGAAGGAGCAGTCCAATGAGTTTCGGTGGAGAACGTTCCGATCGTGGCGGAGATCGCGGTGGCCGTGACGGCGGTGAGCGTGGTGGACGCGGCGGCGCCGATGGCGCACGCCGTCCCTTCTTCCGTCGCAAGAAGACCTGCCCGTTCAGCGGCGCCAACGCACCGCGCATCGATTATAAGGATGTGAAGCTGCTGCAACGCTTCATCTCAGAACGCGGCAAGATCGTGCCGAGCCGCATCACAGCGGTTTCGACCAAGAAGCAGCGCGAACTCGCCAACGCGATCAAGCGTGCGCGCTTCATGGCGCTGCTTCCTTACGTCGTGAAGTAGGAGAACGACAATGCAAGTGATCCTGCTCGAACGCGTCGAAAAGCTCGGCCAAATGGGCGACGAAGTGAAGGTGAAGGACGGCTTTGCCCGTAATTTCCTTCTGCCCAAAAAGAAAGCCCTACGCGCGACGAAAACCAACCGCGAATTTTTCCAGACTCAGAAAGCGCATCTCGAAGCGCGCAATCTGGAAAACAAGAAAGAAGCCGGTGCCATCGGCAAGAAGCTCGAAGGCAAGACCTTCGCGCTGCTGCGCCAGGCTGGCGATCGCGGCCAACTCTACGGTTCGGTCAGCCCGCGCGATATCGCAGACGCGATCATCGCGGAAGGCTTCAAGATCGACCGCAATCAGGTGCCGCTGGATCAGGCGATCAAGACGATCGGCTTGTTTCCGGTGAACGTGGTTCTGCATCCGGAAGTGCGTGTAAAAGTGACGATCAACGTCGCCCGCACCGAAGACGAAGCCGAACGTCAGGCGCGTGGCGAAGACGTCCTCGCGGAGCGCTCCGACGAAGAACAGGCCGCCAAGGAAGCGAAGAACAACGCCGAGGCGATGTTCGAAGAAGGCGCCGCTCCGGCGACCGAAGGCGAAGAAGCCGAAGGCTGAAACGAATAAACCGGCGCGGGAAGCGATTTCCGCGCCGGTTTTCTATTTGGCCCGCTCTGCAAAAACCGCCGGAAACCATAAGCAAACCGGACTCCTTCGCACCTGCAATATCGGCTATAGTCCCGGTCCCAAACGGAGGAAGCCATGTCCGCCGTCGTCCAGACCAAGCGCGTCACTGTTCCGGAAATCCGCGCGCACAAAAACGCGAAACCGGTCGTGTGCCTCACCTGCTATCACGCGCACACCGCAAAGCTGCTCGATCAGCATGTCGATCTCATGCTTGTCGGCGACAGCTTGGGCAATGTGATGCACGGTCTGGAAACGACAGTGCCCGTCACGCTGGAGATGATGATCCTCGCGGGACAAGCGGTGATGCGCGGCAGCAAGCATGCACTGGTCGTCGTCGATATGCCGTTCGGGTCTTATGAAGAGTCACCGCAGATTGCCTTCCGCAATGCCGCGCGCGTGCTCAAGGAAACCGGCTGCACAGCGGTGAAGATGGAAGGTGGCGCGCGCATCGCCGATCAGATCCGGTTTTTATCGGAACGCGGCATTCCGGTGATGGGCCATATCGGCCTCACACCGCAAAGCTTCAACACGCTCGGTGGCTTCAAGACTCAAGGCCGCACGGAAGCGGAATGGCCAGCGATCGAAGCAGACGCGAAAGCCGTCGCCGATGCAGGCGCGTTCGCCGTTGTGCTGGAAGGCATGGCCGAACCGCTCGCCGCGAAGATCACCAAGCAGATCTCTATTCCGACCATCGGCATCGGCGCGTCCGCGGAGTGCGACGGACAGATCCTCGTCATGGAAGACATGCTGGGATTGAATCCGAACCCGCCGAAATTCGTGCGTCAGTACGCGCAGCTCGGGCCCGATATCGAAAACGCCGTGAAGGCGTATGCGGCAGACGTTCGAACGCGCAATTTCCCTGGCAGCGAAAACGTTTATCAGATGAAGAAGGCCGGCTGATCGCATCCGGATCGCCCTTTGGTCCGCTGCTCGCGAAAAACGCGCGATTTCAAGGGGATACCGTGAGGCGCATTGCAGATTCGCAAGTTGCCACGGGCCGCGCCACAGGCTAATTATCGCGCCCGGTCAAAGACTTGGTGCGCCATGCGGCGTACTTCTGGCCATTCCTGAAAGGACTTTCCCGTGACCGACATCTTCTCCGAAGTTG
>DASZML010000328.1:0-5937 GCA_035551875.1 Rhizomicrobium sp. | reverse complement strand
CGATATAGCCGCCCTTCACGCGCTCGATGATGTTGAGTCCGCTCTCTTCGACGCTCGGCTCGACGATCTGGTGCCCCATCGCGGTCAGTTGCGGCGCGAGGGCTTCAAGCGACGTGCCCTTCTCAATCAGCGTCGGGCCGTTCGGATTGGCGATGTGCGGTTCGGTAACGGCCTTCGCCGGTGTCTCGTTTCCGTCGATGAGATCGATGATCGATTGCGACGTGTAAGGAATGATCAGCGGCCCGCCCGGCGACCCGGTGGCGATTTTGAACTTCCCGCTTTTGTCGAAAACAATCGTCGGCGCCATCGTAGAGAGCGGACGCTTCCCCGGCGCGGGCGCGTTGGCGACAAGCTTTCCGTCGAGCATCGGATCGAAGGAGAAATCGGTCAGCTCGTTGTTGAGGATAAAACCTTTGGCCATCATTTCCGAACCGAGAACGAACTCCACCGTCGTCGTCATCGCAATCGCTTCGCCGTGATCGTCGACGATGGACATGTGACTTGTTCCGGGAAGTTGCGGCGTGCGCTGGGGCGCATAATCGAGTGCAGCACCTTTGCTCGGTGGCGTTCCGGCAGTCGCGGTGCCCATGTCTTTTGTGGGATCGATGAGCGCCGCGCGCGATTTGGTGTAACCGCGATCGGTGAGACCTTTTACCGGCACGGATATGAAATCCGGATCGGCGAGATATTTGGCACGGTCGGCGAAGGCGAGGCGATTGGCTTCCACGAAGAGATGCGCCTCGCTCAACGTGCCGGGCTGCAGATCTTTCGACGGAAACCGCTCCAGCATGTCGAGAATCTGAATGATCGCGACGCCGCCGGAGCTCGGCGGCCCCATCGAACACAAGCGATAGGAACGATACGTTCCGCACACCGGCGCGCGTTCCTTGGCGCGATAGTTCTTCAGGTCATCCAGCGTCATGCCGCCCGGATTGATTGGCGCGTGCTGCACCTTGTCGACGATGGACTGCGCGATAGCGCCTTCGTAAAACGCTTTCGGCCCGTTCTTTGCGATGGCTTTGAACGTCTCAGCGAGTTCGGGATTCTTCAGCGTCTCGCCTTCGTTCAGCGGCGTACCATCGACATGGAAAAGATAAGCGCGGAGGTCCGGCATCCTCGCCAGCTGCGGAAACGCTTTCAGTTCGGACGCCAGTTTGTGACTGAGTGGAAATCCTTTTTCGGCAAGCGCGATGGCGGGCTGAAAGAGTTTGGCCCAAGGCAATTTTCCGTAGCGCTGATGCGCCAGCCAAAGCATCGCGATATCGCCTGGGACGCCAACCGAAAGTCCGCCGGGAATCGCATCGAAGTGCTGACGCGGCTTGCCGCTCGCGTCCAGAAACATGCTGGGTGTCGCCGATGCTGGCGCGGTTTCACGGCCATCGAAGCTTGTCACCATCTTCTTCGAAGGATCGAACAGCACCATGAAGGCCCCGCCGCCAATGCCCGACGATTCCGGTTCGACCAGCGTGAGCACCATCTGCGCAGCGATGGCCGCATCGACGGCCGAGCCATGCGAACGCAACATCTCCAGACCCGCTTGCGTGGCGAATGGGCTCGCGGTTGCAATAATGTGGTGCCTGGCAGGAGCGGCTGCCAATGCCGGCGTCGCGGCGAGCGCGAACGTCAGAGCCAATACGCGAAAGGATTTCATGAGGGCGGCTTTCGGTTTTCGGATAGTGCAGCTAGCCTCATCGTCATGGTGAAGCCCGGAAAACGCAACCTCATCACCGATGTCGCCGGCTTGAAAATCGGCAATGCGGAAGACGAACGTGTTCGCACCGGCGTTACGGTTCTGATGGGTGACGCGCCGTTCGCGGCGGTGGCCGATATTCGCGGCGGCGCGCCGGGCACGCGCGATGTCGAAGCGCTGAAGCCTGTATCGTTGGTGGAGGCGATCGACGCGATCACGCTGTCCGGCGGTTCCGCCTTTGGTCTTGATGCGCCGGGCGGTGTGCAATCGGTGTTGCGCGCAAAAGGTCGCGGCTTTCAGATCGCGCCAGGAGCGCCGCTTGTGCCGGTCGTGTCGGGCGCGATCCTGTTCGATCTCGCCAATGGCGGCGACAAGGAGTGGGGCGACATGCCGCCCTATCGCGCGCTCGCTGTCACTGCGACGCAAAACGCGCGCGAGGATTTTGCGCTCGGCAATGTGGGCGCTGGTCTTGGTGCGATGGCCGGCATGTATAAGGGCGGTCTCGGCAGCGCGTCGGCTGTCACGGATGACGGTTTCACGATTGGTGCGATTGCGGCGGTAAACAGCGTCGGCTCTCCGCTCATTCCCGGCAGCGATGTGTTCTGGGCGTTTCCGTTCGAGATGAATGGCGAGTTCGGCGCGCGGCGTTTGCCGAGCGATTTCGTTCAAACGGAATTCGATCTCCCCTCGGATATGAAGATCGCACGGCCGCGCGCCAACACGACCATCGCTATCGTCGCGACAGATGCGAAGTTGAGCCGCGTCGAACTGGAGCGCGTCGCGATCATGGGTGCGGACGGTGTTGCGCGGGCGTTGCGTCCGGTTCACGCGCCGTCCGACGGCGACATCGTGTTCGCGGTTTCGACGGCGCGGCGTCAGATCGCCGAACCGCGTCATCGCGACGTCATGCGCATCGGCATGATCGCGGGCGATTGTTTGGCGCGCTCCATCGCGCGCGGCGTTTACGAAGCGCAAAGTCTCGGGCCGATGAAAAGCTATCGCGATAGTTTCGCAAGAGGTAGGCATGGATAAGGATTTCGCCATTACGCGGCGAACATTCGCCGCTACTGGATTAGTGGCTGGCTTCACGCTCTGCACCGGACCGCTGAATGCCGCTGCTATCGTGACCGACGCAAACGGTCTCCAAGCTGGTGAAGTCAGCATTCCGGTTTCGGATGGAAAGATTCCCGGCTATCGCGCCAAGCCTTCGGGCAAAACGCATCTGCCCACGATCCTCGTCGTGCAGGAAATCTTCGGCGTGCACGAGCACATTCGCGACATCTGCCGCCGTCTTGCGCATCAGGGTTATTATGCTATCGCGCCGTCGCTCTATGCGCGTTACGGCGATCCCGGCAAATACGACATGAGCAACGTGCAGCGGCTGATTACTGACGTCGTGGCGAAAGTGCCCGATGCCGAAGTGATGAGCGACCTCGATGCGACGATGGGATTCGCTTCGCTTGACGGCGGCGACGTCAAAAAACTCGGCATCACGGGATTCTGTTGGGGCGGTCGCATCGTCTGGCTGTACACGGCGCACAATCCGGATGTGAGGGCCGGCGTGGCGTGGTACGGACCGTTGCGCGGGCCAGCACAGGTCAATCCACTACGCCCGAAATATCCGCTCGAAATCGCGGACGAGATCAAAGCGCCAGTGCTGGGACTTTATGGTGGGCTCGATAAGGGCATCACGGCAGCAGACATCGCCGACATGAACGCAGCTTTGCAGAAAGCCGGACACAAAAAGTCGCATATTGAAACCTTCGCCGATGCGCAGCACGGCTTCTTCGCGGATTATCGCCCGTCCTATAATGAAAAGGATGCGAAGCAAGGCTGGAGCGAATTGCTCACCTGGTTCGGCACGTACATTGCTGGATGAAGGTTTTGCGTTTTGTCGAAAGTCCAGCGGTTGCGGTCAAAAGAAGAGGAAATCATGCGCCGGTATCATCATGCGCTTATTCTCGCGTTGCTTTGCGTAACGGCGCCTCTTGCCGAGGCAGATCCGTCGGCCGGTCCGTTTACGCTCGATCAGGTACTCGGCTATTCGTTCATCCCGCAGATCGTTGCAGCTCCACAGGGAAATCGTGTCGCGTGGGTGCGCTATGTCCGGGGTGTGCGAAATGTATGGGTCGCCGAGGCGGCGAATAACTACAAGCCCAGGGAGGTAACGCAGTATACCCGCGACGATGGTCAAGAAATCACGAGCCTGACTTTCTCGCCCAATGGCGATCATCTGATCTATGTGCGCGGCGGGGATCACGATGCGAACTGGCCTGCAGCTGGCGATCTCGCGCCCGATCCGTCTTCATCGCCCGAACAGCAGAAGGTGACGATCTGGGCTGCATCGCTAACGGGCGGTCAGCCTATCCAAGTAGCTGAAGGCGATTATCCGGCTGTCACCAATGACGGGCGGATCGCTTATATCAAGGAACATCACGTCTGGTTCACCACGCTTGGTTCGAAGAATAAGCCAAAGCTCTATTTCTTCGACCGCGGTAACGCGGAAAATCCAGCGTGGTCGCCGGACGGAAAGCGCCTCGCGTTTGTCTCCGATCGCGACGGCGATCATAGCTTCATCGGCGTCTACACCGATCAGAATTCTCCGATTCTTTATCTCGCGCCGTCGACGAGCCGCGACGACGAATTCGAATGGTCCAAAGACGGTTTGAAGATCGCCTTTGTGCGCCAGCCCGGTATTGGCGGGAAGCCAGAACCGTTGTTGAAGGATGTGCCGCATCCGTTTGCGATCTGGGTCGCCGATGCAACGTCGGGCGCCGGACATCGACTTTGGCAGAGTCCGGACACGCTTTTGGGTTCGTGGCCAGACACGATGCCCGGCAATGTCAATCTGCACTGGGCAGCAGGTGACCGGCTTGTCTTCACTGCAGAACTGGACAACTGGCAGCATCTTTATTCGATCCCTGCGGGTGGCGGCGATCCTATGCTGCTCACGGCAGGCGACTTCATGGTCGAGCAGGTCAGCGAAAGCCGCGACGGGCACTACCTTATTTACAGCGCAAATACCGGTAGCGATGTAGCCGATGACGATCGCCGGCATATCTTTCGCGTTGCCGTCGAGCGGGCTGCACCAGTAGTCCTCACCTCCGGTAGCGGTCTGCAATGGTCACCGGTCGCGGCGAACGACAACGCCGTGGCATTCATTCAGGCGGGTGCGAAGAAGCCGATGTCCATCGGCCTGATTGAAGATGATGGATCTATCCCGCGCGATCTGAGCGGTGTGCCTGCTGACTATCCGAGCGCGGCACTTGTCGTTCCCAAACGCGTGACCTTCACGGCACCCGATGGAGTTACGATCCATGGCCAACTTTTCCAGACGGATGATGGCAAGACCAAGCCGGGAATCATCTTCGTGCATGGCGGTCCGCCACGCCAGATGCTCCTCGGCTGGCATTACATGGATTATTATTCCAATGCCTACGCGGTGAACCAATATCTCGCTACGCATGGTTTCACCGTGCTGTCGGTAAATTACCGTCTCGGTATCGGTTACGGGCACATGTTCAACCATCCCGATCATGCGGGCTTTGCGGGCGCGGCAGAATATCAAGACGTCCTTGCGGGAGCGCGCTTTCTTCAAGACGTGCCCGGCGTCGATTCCGCGCGGATCGGAATCTGGGGTGGCTCTTATGGCGGTTATCTCACCGCAATGGGCCTCGCGCGTAATTCCGACATTTTCAAAGCCGGCGTCGATTTCCACGGCGTGCATGATTGGTCTGCGGACCTGAACGACTGGGTGGGCAAAGCACCCGCACGCTACGAAACGGGCGACCGCGATGCGGCCACGAAGAGCGCGTACGAATCCTCACCCATCGCGAGCATGGACACCTGGAAATCGCCGGTGCTGCTCATCCAGGGTGATGACGACCGGAATGTACATTTTTCACAGACCATCGATCTGGCGCGAAGACTCGACGAACGGCACGTCTATTACGAAGAGCTGGTCATTCCCAACGAGATTCACGGTTTTCTTACCGCCCGGGGATGGAGCACTGGCGATGCTGCAGGCGTAGCATTTCTCAAGAAGGAATTGCTGACACAGCCCTGAGCGCAGTGCCAACGAGAAGGCGCAATAAATGCTCGTCGCGTCTTTGGACTACTGGCTGACTTAGCGAACGTAAACGCGCACTTCCGTCGACGGCAGCGAAGGGTCCGTAGACGAGGTGAGATTGAGCCGCGTCGCCGGCACGCCCATCTCGCTCATCGATCGCAGAACGTCTTGTGCGTGG
>DASZML010000327.1:0-17864 GCA_035551875.1 Rhizomicrobium sp. | reverse complement strand
CTGGGTTGTGAATGGCTACCAGCTGGCAATTACCATCTCGCTCCTGCCCCTGTCGTCACTGGGTGACATCGCCGGATATCGCCGCGTCTATCTCTCGGGGCTGGCGTTATTCACGCTTGCATCGCTCGGCTGCGCATTCTCCCACAGCTTGCCGATCCTTGCCGCCGCGCGCGTGATTCAGGGCTTCGGCGCGGCCGGCATCATGAGCGTGAATACGGCGTTGTTGCGCTTTATCTATCCGCAAAGGCTGCTCGGCCGTGGCATCGGGATCAATGCGTTGGTCGTGGCGGTATCCTCGGCCATTGGCCCCACAATTGCCGGTGCAATTCTGTCTTTCGCCAATTGGCCGTGGCTATTCGCGGTGAATGTACCGATAGGCCTCGCCGGGTTCGGCGTGGGATATTTCTATCTGCCGCACACGCGCCGTTCACCGCATCCTTTCGATGCATGGGGCGCGCTTCTCAGCGCGATCACCTTCGGTGTTTTGATCGGCAGCATCGATGAGCTGGGACACGGTGAACAATTTCCGCTGTTTATTCTCGAAATGGCGGGCACCGTCGGATTGGGATATCTTCTTGTGCGGCGTGAGCTCGGCAAATCCGCACCGATGCTTCCCGTTGACTTGCTCAAGATTCCGATTTTCGCTCTCTCAGTTTCGACATCGATCTGCTCGTTCGCGGCGCAGATGCTAGCACTGGTATCACTGCCCTTCTTGTTTCAAATCGGCCTGCACTACAGCGCTGTCGAAACCGGCTTCCTGATCACGCCTTGGCCGATCGGCATTGGCATTGCCGCGCCTATCGCGGGACGGCTTGCCGACCGCTATTCGGCGGGATTGCTGGGTGGGATCGGATTGTTCTGTTTCGCGCTCGGGCTCCTGTCGCTCGCGTTTCTGCCCGATCATCCCGATCACTTCGACATCATCTGGCGAATGGCGCTGTCGGGTGTGGGATTCGGTTTATTCCAGTCGCCAAACAATCGTGCGATGCTTTCCTCGGCACCAAAGTCGCGCAGCGGCGGTGCGAGCGGGATGCTGGGTACCGCGCGGCTTCTTGGGCAAACCGGCGGCGCGGCGTTGGTAGCGCTACTGTTCGCGCGCTTTCCGCATCAGGGGCCGACGATTGCACTCTTCCTCGCCACCGGATTCGCCCTGGTCGCAACGGGCGTCAGCCTCGCGCGTCTCTACGAAGGACCAGGCCAAACCGCTCGCTCTTCAAATCCGGAAGCCGATCCTGGGATGCATGCGACCGTGTTGAAGGCCCAAAGCGGTTTGGATTCTGGGAAAACCGACTAGTCTTCCGCGCATGAAAACGTATCGCATCGGCGTTATCGGGCTTGGCCAGCGCATCGCGCATGTGTTGGCGGCGATGCAGGAGATCGGCTGGAAGCTGGATATTGCGGGTTACGCGGACCCGTCGCCAGTTGGTGCGTCGATCCTGCAAGATCACAATATCGGCGCCGGCAAGCCCTACGCTGATGCGCAAGTGCTGTTGAAAGACGGCCCGTTTGATCTCGTCATGATCGGCTCGCCCAATCATTTGCACTACGAGCATTTGCTCGCCGCGTTCGCGGCCGGTTATCCGATCTTCTGCGAGAAGCCGATCGTCCGGACGGAAGACGAAACCCTTGCGCTGGCAAAACATCTGGCAAATGCGAAGACACCACCGGTCTATGTCGGTCTCGTCATGCGCTCCATGCCGATCGTACGAGAAGTGATCGCGCATGTGGATCAAGGCAAGCTCGGAGAAATCGTTTCGATGGATGCGACGGAGCATCTGCATCCCGAACATGGCGGATATCTCGCACGCAACTGGCGGCGCAAGCAGGCTTGGGGCGGATCGTTTTACCTCGACAAGGTTTGTCACGACTTCGACATCTTCAATCGCTTGATGGGTTCACGCGCCGCGCGCGTCGCAAGCTTCGGCGGACGGCGAATCTTTCATCCGGGTCGCGCAGATACATCGCGCATCTACGAAGATGGTTCGGCAGCCTATGCGCTGCGCGATGCTGGCTGGGGCGCGGCTAACGACGCGTTCCATTCGGACATGGATGTCACCGATCATCAGACCGCGCTCGTCGAATTTGCCAATGGCGCACAGCTATCATTTCATTCCAACAGCCATGTGAGCTTGCAAGAGCGGCGTTGGTATATTGCAGGCACGGAAGGAACGCTTCTTGCCGATCTGGTTCGCAACAAGCTGATGTTCCGCGGTTCGTTCGCGACGGGAAAACCCGAGCGCAAGGAATGGAACGAGCGCACAGACGACAATCACAACGGCGCGGATCAGGCGATGGCGCGCGACCTGCTCGCGACCATCGAGAACGGCGCGAAATTTCCCGTCACACCCTATGAGTCGATGGAAGCAGGTCTCACCGTCATGGCCATCGACAAAGCGATGGACACCAAATCCGTTATCGACTGCGTTCCGATGTGGTCCGCCTACGATGCGTGCGTGAGCGAGCGGAAATAAGCGATAGCAGCCGCGGCATCCCAATCTGCTGGGCCTTCCGCGCGCGCGATCTCGCGACCTTGCGGATCGATCAACACAGACAACGGCAATCCGTAGGCGCCGAAGTTCCGTATGAAAGAAGAGTCGCTATCCACCAACACCGGCAACGACGCCGCGCCGTGCACCCTCAGGAACGACGCCGTATCCACCGCGCTGCCATGACCGACATTCACGGTCAGCACTCTCAGCTTCGTCGCCGGCACCGCCGCTTGCAGCTTGGCCAGCGCCGGAAGCTCCTTCACGCATGGCCCGCACCATGTCGCCCAGAGATTGAGCAGCACATACTGTCCGCGATAGGCGACCAAAGATTTTTGGGTGCCGTGCGCATCGGTAAACGCGACAGCCGGAACGGCCACCGGCACCTTGTCCATCGCCAACGCCGACAACTCCGGGGGCTTCGCGTGGACAGCGGAGGAACCTTTCCCATATAGAAGTCCCGCGGCTGCGAGCCCGACGATCAGAAGAGCGATTGCGGCAAGCGCCACGGGCGAGCGGAAAAGACGGGTCATGGTCACCAACAAGATGTGGGGCGGGCGCTTCGAGCGCGGCCCTGCAGATATCATGGAGGAGATAAACGCCTCCATCGAATTCGACAAACGGCTGGCCGCACAAGACCTCGCCGGAAGCCGCGCCCATGCCCAAATGCTGGCCGATCAGGACATCATTTCCAAACACGACGCGGCGGCGATCCTGAAGGGTCTCGATCAAATCGAACGTGAGATCGCGGATGGCACATTCAGCTTCAAACGTGAATTGGAAGACATCCATTTCAACATCGAGAGCCGCCTGACAGAAATCGTCGGCGCGGCTGGCGGTCGTCTGCACACCGCGCGCTCGCGCAATGATCAGGTGGCGACAGATTTTCGCCTGTGGGTGCGCGAGGCTTGCGCGCGGGCCGATGCGGGATTGCTCGCACTGCAACGCGCATTGCTTGCAAAAGCGGAGGCGAACACAAACACGATCATGCCGGGCTTCACGCATATGCAGCCGGCGCAGCCGGTCAGCTTCGCGCATCATTGTCTTGCTTATGTCGAGATGTTCGCGCGCGATCGTGGACGTTTTGGCGATGCTGCGAAGCGCATGAATGAATCGCCGCTCGGTGCTGCTGCGCTTGCCGGAACACCTTTTCCGATTGATCGCGAGAAGACAGCGAAAGGTCTCGGCTTTGCGCGGCCAATGCGCAATTCGCTCGATGCCGTGAGTACGCGCGACTTCGCGCTGGAATATCTGTCCTCGGCGAGCATCGCTGCGACCAATCTATCGCGGCTCGCCGAAGAAATCGTCATCTGGATGACGCCGGCGTTTGGTTTCATCAAACTCAGCGGCGCATTCACCACCGGCTCTTCGATCATGCCGCAGAAGCGCAATCCCGATGCCGCGGAACTGGTGCGCGCAAAGACAGGCCGTATCTTGGGCGCGTTCGTAACGCTCACGACCGTCATGAAGGGGCTGCCCCTCGCCTACGCCAAGGATTTGCAAGAAGATAAAGAGGCGCTCTTTACCGCTGCCGACGCGCTCGATCTGTCGCTCGCGGCGATGGCCGGAATGATCGATGACCTCACCGTCAATGCTGCTGCCATGCGCCGCGCCGCCGAAGCCGGATATCCCACCGCCACGGATCTCGCCGATTGGCTGGTAACGAAACTCAAGAAACCGTTCCGCGAGGCACATCATATAACCGGCACCATCGTAAAGCGTGCCGAGGAAAATGGCGTGGCGCTCGATAAGCTGCCGCTCGCCGATATGCAGGCGGTAGAACCGGGCATTACCAACGAAATTGTCACGGTGCTTTCGCTGGAAGCTTCGCTAAACTCGCGGACAAGTTTCGGCGGCACCGCGCCTGTGCGCGTCGCCGAGCAGATCGCCTTCTGGCGGGAGACGCTGAAATGATTTTGCGGATCGCTCTTATTCTTGGACTGGCTATTTCGGTGTCCGCTTGCGGCGTGAAGAACGATCTGTTGATGCCGAACGGCAAAGAAACACCGAAAAACCAAAAAGATCCGTCCAAGCCGCCGCAGCCTATCGGACGATGAATTCTTTCGATTATCGGGGCGGCCGTCTGTTCGCCGAAGACGTTGTTCTGACCGCGCTCGCCGCGGATGTCGGCACACCGTTCTATTGCTACTCCACAGCTGCGCTGCGCCAGAACTATGAGGCGTTCGCACGTGCTGCGCCCAAAGACACGCTGATCGCATTCTCTGTTAAAGCGAATGGCAATCTCGCCGTATTGAAAACGTTGGCGGCTATGGGTGCTGGGGCGGATGTTGTCTCTGGCGGCGAATTGCGAAAAGCGCTCGCAGCGGGAATACCGGCCAGCCGCATCGTGTTCTCCGGAGTC
Organism: Rhizomicrobium sp.; assembly: GCA_035551875.1. Classification (GTDB taxonomy): domain Bacteria; phylum Pseudomonadota; class Alphaproteobacteria; order Micropepsales; family Micropepsaceae; genus Rhizomicrobium. Next base: position 13,016 of record DASZML010000327.1, on the reverse strand, counting down.
GGCAAGACGAGAGCTGAGATGGCGCTGGGCCTGGAGCACGCCATTCATCAGTTCAATGTCGAGAGCGAGCCGGAGATGGCGGCACTCGACGAAGTCGCGCGGTCGATGAACCAGATCGCGCCCATTACGATCCGCATCAATCCGGACGTCGATGCGCTGACCCATGCGAAGATCACCACCGGCACATCCGAATCCAAATTCGGCATCCCAGCGAGTCGCGCGCGCGAAGCGTACGGACTGGCGGCGTCGCTCAAAGGTTTGAAGATCGTCGGGATCGACGCGCATATCGGCAGCCAGATCACAAAGCTTGAACCGTTCGAAGCGGCATTCGGCAAACTCATCGAACTGATCAAAAGCCTGCGTGCCGAAGGTCACAACATCGAACGCGCCGATTTCGGCGGCGGCCTTGGCGTCTCCTACGATGCAAGGACGCCTCCGCCATCCGCGGAGAACTACGGCGCCATCGTTTCGCGCGCGACCAAAGATTTGGGTGTATCGATCATTTTGGAACCCGGACGCGCCATCGTCGCCAATGCCGGTATCCTCGTGGCCAAGGTCATTTACGTTAAGAACGGCGAGGAGCGGCAGTTTCTGATTCTAGATGCGGCGATGAACGATCTTATCCGCCCTGCGATGTACGATGCCCATCACGAGATCGTGTCTGTCGCACAGCCGACCGGCAAAAAAGCGGTTTACGACGTGGTTGGACCGATCTGCGAGTCCTCCGACAGGTTCGCCGAAGGCCGTGAATTGCCAGAACTGAAAGATGGCGATCTTGTCGCCATACTTTCGGCGGGCGCCTATGGCGCAGTGATGTCTTCGGCCTACAATGCGCGCCCACCCGCGCCGGAAGTTCTGGTGAAGGGCGGCGAATGGGCCATCGTGCGGCCAAGATTGAGCTATGACGACCTTATCGGATTTGACCGCATCCCCGGATGGCTCGCGCGCTAAGCGCGAGGCCGATCATGTCGAGCGATTCATTCTGGCCGGTCGCGCGGCGGTGTTGTGGGAACGCGTTTGGCCGGCGCTGTGGCCCGCGAGCGCAATCCTCGGAGTATTCGTCGCGGCGGGATTGTTCGATCTCTATTCTTATATGCCGTGGCAATTTCACGCGCTGCTCTTGCTCGGAGCGTTCGGTGCGGCCGGATATTTCCTTTACAAGAATTTTGAGAATTTCCATGCACCGACATGGGAAGAAGGGGCGCGACGCGTCGAACGCGACTCCACGCTCGAACATCGCCCTATTACCGAACAGCGCGACCGTTTAGCAGCAGGTATCGGCGATGTGTATGCCGAAGCGCTGTGGCGCGCGCATTTCCGCGCGATGCTGGCCCGTATCGGCAAGCTGCGCGTCAACCTGCCTTCGCCAAAACTCGGCGAGCGCGATCCTTACTATTTGCGTTACGTTGTTCTCGTTTTGCTGGTCACAGGTCTTGCCTTCGCTGGATCGCAATGGCGCAGCCGTCTCGCATTCGCGCTGGCGCCAGATGCTGGATCGGGCAGCGCGAGTGCCGCGCTCGATGCGTGGATCAATCCGCCAGCTTACACAGGACTGCCACCGCTCTATCTGCAACAGAACCAGATGGGCAAAATCATCCGGGTTCCGCAAGGATCGGAATTGGTCGTTCGCGTGCACCGCTCCAGCGTGAAGCCCGATATTTATCTCTCGCCGGGATCCGGCAAGAAGCCAACAATCGCCGGATCGGGAGATGAGTACGCCGCAAACACGATCCTCAACGGCGACGGTCGCTTTGTCATACGCGCCGGTGGACGTTTTCTCGGGAATTGGACAATCCGGGCTATTCCAGATGCGCCGCCACAGATCGCATTCGCCAAAAAGCCGGAAGCAACCGACCGCGGCGCATTGAAGATTTCTTTCACGGCGGGCGACGAGTATGGCGTCGTCAGCGCACGCGCGATCATCAAGCCGGTGCGTGCGAAGAGCAAGGGCTCGCTCTCGATCGATCTGCCGCTCGATGCGTCGGCCAAAACAATTTCACAGACCGACTATCGCGACCTCACTGAAAACCCCTTTGCCGGATTGCCGGTGACAATCACGCTGCAGGCGCACGATGCCGCGGGCAATATCGGTCAAAGCAAGCCACTGACATTCACGTTACCGGCGCGAGCCTTCACGACGCCGCTTGGCCGCGCGTTGATTGAGCAACGGCAGAACCTTTCCGTCGATGCGCCTCACGCCAAACCCGTCGTGACTGCCACCCTCGCTGCGCTCACCTACAAGCCTGAACTCTTCTATCAGGGTGCCGAACGCCTCTACCTTTCTCTGCGCGGCGCGTATTGGATACTGCGCAATGCTCGTGACCGTGCAGACATCGCACAGATGCAGGACATGCTCTGGCAGATCGCGGTTTCGCTGGAAGGGAACGGCGCAGCATCGGCGGCCGAAGAGCTGCGCCGCTCGCAGCAGATGTTGAGTCAGGCTCTGGCACAGGGTGCACCACAAGGCGTGATCGATGCGCTGATGCAGCGCTACCGAAACGCGCTGCAACGCTATCTCGAAGCGATGGCGAAGAGCGCGCCGCAGGCAAACGGCCAAACGCAAGCGAATGCTAAAGTCATCACGAGCGACGACATCGCCAAAATGCTGAAGCTCATCCAGCAGCTATCGCAAACGGGTTCGCGGCAAGCAGCAGCCCAGATGTTGGCGATGCTGGAAAGCCTGCTCGAAAACATGCAGATGTCGAAAGGCGGCCCGGGCAGTCAAGGCGACAAGGCTCTGAACGATGCCATTCAAGGCTTGTCGGACCTCATGGGCCGTCAGCGTGACTTGATGGACAAGACCTATCGCGAGCAGAACGACGCGGGCAATCCGAAGGACGGCGGCCCACAAGGCCTTGCAAAACAACAAGGTCAGCTGCGCGACGATCTGAATACGTTGCTCAACAAGCTCGATAAGAAATCGCCGACCACCAAAAACCTTGGCGATGCTGGCCACGACATGGGCGATGCGCAGGGTCAACTCGGCTCGAAATCCTTCGACGATGCCACCAAGTCCGAGCAGAAGGCGCTCGACGCGATGCGCAACGCTGCCGGCCAAATGGCCAAGACGCTGATGGAGCAGATGGGGCAAGCAAGGCCCAACGGCACCAATGGCAACGAAGATCCGCTTGGCCGCGCGCAAGGGGCGCGTGGCGCGATTAGCGGTGGCAATGTGAAAGTGCCGGACAAAGATGCGCTCGAACGTGCAAGGCAAATTCTGGAAGAACTCCGCAAACGCGATGGCGATCGCGGCCGTACGCAACAAGAGCTCGATTATCTCGACCGCTTGCTCAAACAGTTCTGATTAATCTGCGATCGCGATATAGGGCAATCCGCGGCTTGCTTGTGCGTTGTCCATGCCATATCCGACAAGAAATCCCCGCGTGCCGCGAAACAGCGCAAAATCCGCGCGTGCGATCGCGTCCGGCAATCCTTTGTCGACCGCGACGGCGATTGAGACGGATGTGACGCCCGCTTCGGTGAGAAGCTGTCTCGCTTTCGCTATCGTGTGGCCGCGATCCAGAACGCCATCAATCAACAGGATGTTCTTTCCGCGAACCCGCTCGAGCTTCGGGCTGAGCGTTGCGATTGCCTCGCCTTCGCGTTTGTCGCCGTAGCTGCGCAACCAGAGAAATTCGACGGGCAGATCGAGACTTCGTTTCGCCAACGCGCGCAAAAGATCGGCCGCAAATACGAAAGCCCCCGACAAAATCGGAACTACGACCTCTACTCGTGGGATTTGCCTGACAATTTCACCGGCAACGGCGCCAATGCGCTGGGCGATTTCATCCTCTGAGTGAACAAGACGCAAGGTCACTCGGCGGCTGCGCCCGACAATCGCATATCGACATGCAGCGCAGCCGCTGGCGGATTGGAGAGCCGTGTATGAAAAGCCACCACCGATCCCGGCGCTAGAAAATGCTTGCTCGGAACGAACTCCCACGCGAAGACCGGATGCTGCGCCTTATCGCTGAGCACCACGCGGATCGGCGGCACTTTCTGAATCCGGTTGCTGACGTTTTTCAACTGCCCGGTGATGAGCAACACTGGTTGGCCGTCTTCAACTTGGCTGGCGTGGTGCACATCGATGAACTCCAAACCCCGCGCGTTCACGCCCATGCCGAGTTTTGCGAATAGCGATGCCGATTTTGGCCAAGCGCTCACAATTTGCCGGCGATACATCGCCGTGCTGAAACAGATGATCAGAATGACTCCGATCAACGCCATCCAGCCGAACACCGTGGCGGCAGCCTTCATCGCGCCACCGGGCATCTTCCGCATCTTCGCGCGTGTCGGCGTTTTCTCCGCCACGACCTCGGGCTTCTGTTCGCGCGCGGACCGGCGGATAGCAGCGACCGCTTCGGCCGGCGAAATGTCCTGAACTTCGACTTCTTTCGGCGGCTGTTTCGCTTCCGGTACAGACTCGGCAACGGGTGTCTTCACCGGCTCGAATAGCGCCTCGTCCACTTGGACGTGGGCCGCCTGATGCCAGACATGCCCGCATTTCGCACAACGGACTTTGCGGCCGGCGGCGGGGAATTTCGCCGCGTCGGCCTCGTAGCGCGTCGCGCATTCGGGGCAAGTCAGGATCATGCGGGCTTATACCGAGGTTGCGAGAAAAATAGGCTTAACGCCGCAAGCGCCGGAAGCAAAGATGGCGTGATGGTCAGGCCGGATTCCGGCCTCTATGGTCCCGAATCATGGTTCGCTTCGAAAATGTCGGCATGCGCTACGGGCCAGGGCCGGAAGTGCTGCGGGATGTGACGTTTCAGCTTGATCCGGGCTCGTTCACCTTCCTCACCGGGGCATCCGGAGCAGGCAAATCGACATTGCTGAAGCTCATGTATCTGGCGGAGAAGCCCTCGCGTGGGCTCGTAAACCTGTTCGGCAACGACCTCGCCACCCTTAAGCGCTCCGCATTCCCACCCCTACGTCGGCGGATCGGCGTGGTGTTCCAGGACTTTCGCCTGCTCGCCCACATGTCAGCTTTCGACAATGTAGCGCTGCCGCTCCGCCTCGCAGGCGCCAAGCCCGAAGACTACACACAGGACGTCGAAGAGCTACTCAACTGGGTCGGCCTCGGCGACCGGCTGAATGCCGTGCCCCCCACACTTTCCGGCGGCGAGCAGCAGCGCGTCGCCATCGCCCGCGCTGTTGTCGCACGGCCCGATCTCTTGCTCGCCGATGAGCCGACAGGAAACGTCGATGCCGATATTGGCCAGCGCCTGTTACGGCTGTTTGGCGAACTAAACCGGTTGGGTACGACCGTCTTGATCGCGACTCACGATCGTTCACTCATCGAACGCGCCAGCGCGCGCGAATTGCGATTGGTGGATGGCCGTCTCGTCGAACTCCGGCAGTCACGCGCATGAGCACACGCATCCTGCCACGTGAAAAAGGTGCTGCACCGCTCGACTTGGTGATCGGCGTGATGGCGTTTCTGGCAACGCTCGCGCTCGGTGCATCATTGCTCGCGCAACGGCAAGCGGAAAGCTGGCGATCCGGCCTCGCCGATCGCATCACGGTTCAAATTCTGCTGCCAGAACACCAATCGCCCAACCGCACGATGGAGAGCGAGACGGCTGCAGCGCTTCTGGTGTTGCGAGCCACTGACGGCATCACCGATGTCACCGCCATGTCGCAGAAAGACGCGATGACGCTTGTACAGCCTTGGCTCGGCGCGGATGCGATGGTGAAAGATTTGCCGCTTCCGCAACTCATCGACGCCGCAATCCAACCCGGCGCCAATATTGACATCGCATCGCTCACGGCACGCATCAAAGCCGCTGCGCCGGACTCCAATGTCGATGATCACAGTCACTGGATAACGCGACTACAAGGATTAGCCAACACAGTGATCTGGGCGGCATACGCCATTCTCGCGCTAATCGCGATCGCGACCGCCGCCGCCGTTTCGTTTGCCACGCGCGCGGGTTTGGAAGCGCATCATGACATCGTAGAATTGCTGCATGGCATGGGCGCGAAATCCGGATTTATCGCGCGCGCATTCGAATGGCATTATTTCATTTCGACATTGGTGGCCGCTGCAGTCGGCGCGGGCTTTGCCGGGCTGGCGTTTTTACTCGCGGGCGGATTGGAGTTTGCGGGCATCGAACCCGTCCCATTTCTGCCGCCTTTGGGATTGCATCCTTCAGAATTTATTTGGCTTGTCGCGGTGCCCGTCATATCGGGGCTGATCGCGTGGGCGACGGCACGGTTGTCAGTTCTCGCGGCACTGGGCGAGATTTATTGAGGGCGCTTTGCGCCGAACGAATGTGGTAGAATCGGACATGCTTGGTTCGTCTCTATTCAAATTTCTCGGTGTCCTCGTCGCCGCTTACGTCATCGGCTTTTTGATTTTTGCAACGTCCCTGCCGCAGACGCCGACGACCATGAAACGCGCCGATGGTATCGTTGCGCTTACCGGTGGCGGTGCAAGGCTGGATGCCGCGGAGTCACTTCTGGAAAGTGGATTTGGTAAGCGCTTGTTGGTCAGCGGCGTCAACGCGGGCACGACAAAAAGCGATCTACGCCAGCTCGCTCACGCAGGTCCGCGTTTCGATTGCTGCGCCGACCTCGGCTTCGTCGCCGCCAACACGCGTGGCAATGCGGCCGAAACGGCCGAATGGGTCCGCGTGCACGGCTATCGCAGTATCATCGTGGTCACGGCGAACTATCATATGCGCCGAAGCCTCAACGAATTCGGCGCGGACATGCCCGGCGTACGGCTCGAGCCTTATCCCGTGACGCCAGAAGGTATCGATCTCACCGGCTGGTGGCACAATCCGCATGCGTTACGCCTGCTGAATTCCGAATACGCGAAATATCTCGCGAGTTTTGTGCTGACGCATTTCCACGGCAACACACCGGCGCACAGTTCTTAATTGTTAGTGACCGACGGGCTGCATTTGCGCGAACGATGCAGGCGTGACGATGTCGGCAATCAGTCTTGGCACATCTGTTTGCGGGGATTGACGCATGAAGTGATCAAGCGGGCTCGTGCCATCCTTAGTGTTCGGGTTGGCAGCAATACAGGCGCGGCTCTCCGCGGCATAAGCATCCGCCAAAGAATCTTGCAGCGTCAGACCGTCGTAGACCACGCGATGGTCCCGCTGCTGCCAGGCCGCAACCGTCTGCGATAGATCGGCATACAACGTCGCAACGCCTTGTTCGACGCGTTCATCCGCTCCCTTGGTCTGGTCGATGGCGTCGCGGCACAGCGAGCGCATGGAAACTTGGAGCTCGTAAACCGGATTGAACATGTATCCCCCACGCGACAACGATGCGCGCGCGTATTCGTAAAGATTGAGCGATGCGCCGTTGTAGCTATACGTCGGGTGAACGCTGTCCGCTGCACCGCCAGCGATATTGCCCCGATATTGATCGAGCGAGTAATCGGCAATTTCATCATTCGAAGCCAATACAATCTGTCCGCCAAGGTATGTGCCGTCCGCCATCAACTGGGCGCCCTTGAGTTTGAGAGGACGAAAATTCTTGAACCCGCCGCCCAACGCGCTGCGGGTTTGCGGGACTTGCGGACCGAATATACCGCGCGACACCGACTGATCGGGATTGGCGTCCATATAAAGGATACTGCCGTCCGCTGTGACATCATAAACCAGCATGACGTGACCATTGATGTCGTAAATCACTGTCCCGGCGCGGATCGAACCGGGTTCAATCTTCGGCGAGTAAAAATCCTGCTGCATTGGACCTTGCAGCGCAGCGTCCATGCGATACGTGGCCGACGACACTTCGTCGTGTACGTGCTGCAGCACGGACACGGTATCGATCGGCATTCCGTAATCGACAATGTCCTGACGCGTGACAACGCCGTTAGATGTTGCGCTGAATCTGGCATCGCCGCTGTCTGAGGAGATGCGGCTGACATAGGAGAACGGCAAGCCATTTTTCGACGCATAATAGGCGCGCAGTATGTACGCCCACTTCGCGCAGTCCGCATGAATGATGAGCGATGACGGATCGCCTTCGCGATAGGGATTTGCCGTGCTTTGCATGCACGATGAGGTTGTCGTGCAGCCGCTTTCGGCGATTGCGCGAACGAATTGGCCAAAGCCTGCCTCGTCCGCTGTGGTCCATTCTGTTTTGCGAATGCGCCAAGGACCCGGCTGCGCCACGAGGATTGGTGCAGCCGGGGCTGCGGCTGGAATAACGGCCGGCGCTTGGACGCTGGCGGTCTTAATCGGCGCGCAACCGGTCAAAGCCGCACAAATAGCGGCCGCAACGACCAGCGCTTTTTTTGTTTGCCCACCCATCTTTGTCCTATCGTAGACAGAACGGTGCTGATGCGGCAATCCGGCAAAATTCGCCGGATTATCTGTGATCTTTAACCAAACCTGGCTAAGTGCACTGCAACCACGGCGCTTGACCGGAATAGCGCAAAGCCTGACTCTTCTGGCGATGACCTTTTCTCGCGCGCGACACGCCTTGTGATGCTGCTGACTTACATCCGCTCCGCGCTGTTCATGGTCTGGTTCATCCTGTGGTCCGTGATTTTGATGGGCGGATTCGTCTGGTTTCTGATTATGCCACGCAAGTTCACTGTGAACCTGTCCAAGACATGGAGCCGCGTTCTCTTGTTCGGCTTAAAATGGATTTGCGGGCTCACTTACGAAGTGCGTGGGCCCATCCCGCATGGCGGCGTTCTTGTCGCCTCCAAGCATATGAGCATGTGGGATACGCTCGTGCTTTATATGCTGCTCGACGATGCAAGCACGGTGCTCAAACGTGAACTGCAGCGCATTCCATTTTACGGCTGGTACATCTGGAAAGCGGGTGTCATTTCGATCAACCGCGAAGGCAAGGCGAGTGCAATGCGCCAGATGATGGCCGAAGCGCGCGCGATACTGGATGCCAAACGCGATATCATCATTTTTCCGGAAGGCCATCGCATGCGGCCATTCGAGGCGCCGGATTACAAACCGGGTGTCGCCGGTCTCTATACGCAGCTCGGCGTGGCCTGCATTCCAGTCGCGCTGAATTCCGGGCAGTTCTGGGTCGATTTCGTCAAAAAGCCGGGCAGGATCCTGATCGAATTTCTGCCTGCGATTCCGCCCGGCCTGAAGCGTGCGGAGTTCATGACCGCGTTGCAGGACCGTATCGAAAGCGCCACGCAAAATCTCTTGGCAGAGGGCCGGCAAATCCTTGTTTCCGAAGGAATTTCGTGAGTTTACTTTTAAAGAACAATTCAGGAACAATCATTGACTTTTGCACTCTGAAGCGTTATTTCTTTTAGCCGCTCGGAGACTGTTCCGTACGGTTCGGAAACGAGGCGATGAGCGACATTTCCCGCCAGATCTGGGACATGAAGTACCGGCTGAAGCAGCCGGACGGTACGCCCGTCGATGCCGATATCGCTTCTACATGGGCGCGTGTCGCGCTCGCTGCAGCGAAAGCTGAGAAGCCGGAAAAGCAACGCGACGTCGCGCTGCAATTTGCTGCAGCGCTTGCAGGTCACAAATTTCTGCCGGCGGGACGGATTCTCGCGGGCGCGGGCGCCGAACGAAATGTCACGCTCTTCAACTGTTTCGTGATGGGTCGCATCCCGGATTCAATGGACGGTATTTTCAGCGCGGTGCGCGAAGCCGCTCTCACGCTGCAACAAGGCGGCGGCATCGGATACGACTTCTCGACCTTACGCCCGAAAGGCGCGCTGGTTGCTGGTGTCGGAGCGGATGCATCCGGTCCTGTATCCTTCATGGACGTCTGGGACTCGATGTGCCGCACCATTATGTCTGCCGGTTCGCGGCGAGGCGCGATGATGGCGACGCTCGCGATCGATCATCCCGACATCGAGGATTTCATCGACGCCAAGCGTACGCCCGGCCGTCTCACCATGTTCAATCTGTCGGTGCTGGTGAGTGATGCATTCATGGACGCTGTGAAAGTCGATGCGATGTGGCCGCTGAAATTCGGCGGCAAGACCTGTCGCGAAGTGAAGGCCCGGGATTTGTGGGACCGCATCACACGCGCAACATACGAATACGCAGAACCCGGTGTGATCTTCATCGATCGGATCAACGCGCAAAACAATCTCGGCTATTGCGAAACGATCAGCGCGACCAATCCATGCGGCGAGCAGCCGTTGCCGCCCTATGGCGCCTGTCTGTTGGGATCTATCAATCTGGCGCAGCTGGTGAAAACCCCGTTCTCGGAAAATGCCGCGCTTGACGAAGATGAACTCAAGCGGCTGACATGTACGGCCGTTCGTCTCCTGGACGATGTGATCGACGTATCGCGTTTTCCACTACCGGAACAACGTATTGAAGCGAAAGCAAAGCGTCGCATCGGCTTGGGCGTCACTGGACTTGCAGACGCACTCATCTTCTGCCGCGCGCGATATGGCTCAAGGGAAAGCATTGCGCTGATCGAGCGCTGGTTGTCGGTATTGAACCGCGCCGCATACGAATCGTCCGTCGAACTGGCGAAGGAAAAGGGCCCATTCCCGCTGTTCGATGTGCACGAGTATCTCAAACGCCCGCACATCATGGCGCTGCCGGAAGAGATCCGTGTCGGCATCGCGGCGCATGGCATTCGCAACGGCTTGCTAACCTCGATTGCGCCAACGGGCACGATATCTTTGTTTGCGGGAAATGTTTCGAGCGGTGTCGAACCGATTTTCGCCTATGCCTACACACGAAAGATTTTGAAGCCTGATGGCTCCCAGATCGAAGAGAGCGTCAGCGATTACGCCTATCGCGAATTCCGTGCGCGCTTCGGCGAAGAAACCGCGTTGCCGGACTATTTCGTCAACGCGCAGGAGCTTTCACCGGACGATCATCTGCGCGTGCAGGCAGCAGCGCAAAAATATATCGACAGCTCGATCTCCAAGACGATCAATGTACCGGCGGACATTCCCTTCGAGGAATTCCGCGGGGTGTATCTCAAGGCGTACGAGATGGGCTGCAAGGGCTGCACGACCTATCGCCCTAGCGAGACACGCGGATCAGTGCTTGAGCTAAAGTCTGCCACGCCAATAACCGCCTCTATCGTCGAGCCGCAATTGCCCTTGCCACTCGCACCACAGCGTCTGCGCGAAGAAGGCGGTGTTGTGTACATGACGCAGCCACTCGACCGACCGGAAGTTCTGATCGGCCAGACCTACAAGATCAAATGGGCGGATCTGGACCACGCGTTCTACATCACCATCAACGACATCGAGAAAGATGGCCGCCGCAGGCCGTTCGAGATCTTCATCAACTCCAAGAACATGGAGCACCACGCCTGGACCGTGGCGCTGACGCGGATGATCTCGGCCGTATTCCGCCGTGGCGGCGATGTGTCATTCGTTGTGGACGAGCTGAAAGCCGTGTTCGATCCGCGCGGCGGGCAGTGGATGAATGCGCGCTATGTGCCGTCGCTGCTCGCGGCGATCGGCGAAGTGATCGAGCGGCACTTGATCGCGACAGGCTTCATGGCGTCGCCGGAAACCCTGGCGCCGGACGATGTCCGAGCGGTCGCCGTCGGCGCAGAGGGCGCACTGGCGCGCTACTGCCCGCGCTGCAACCAGCCCACCTTCATCAAGCTCGAAGGCTGCGACACCTGCGTCGCTTGCGGCTATTCGCGCTGCGGCTAAAGCCGCGATAGATTGCGCCGCTCTCCAGACAAGCCGCGATGAACTATTCCAGCCGCATCTTTCTCTACGGTCCCGTCGGCCTGTTCGCGACACTTCTCATCGCGATGATGGCTTATTGGTGGGTCGCGTCGAATGCTCTGTCGAAAAAGCTCGATCAGTGGAACGGCCATGAGATTGCGCGGGGCGTTCATCTGAGTTTTTCCAAAAAGGCGATGAGTGGGTTTCCGTTCCGCGTGGACAGCCAACTCGACGATTTGCACATCGAGATTGAAACATCGCATGGACCAACGGTGTGGGAGGCCGAGCATTTCGCGCTGCATTCGCTCGCGTACGGCGCCGGGCAATATGTGTTTGAAGCTGCCGGAAAGCAGATCGTGCAATGGCACGATGATCGCGGACAACTGCATGAATACGACTTCTTGCCTGGAACGCTGCGCGCCAGTTCGATCTCCGATCGTGATGGACTGGCGCGCTTCGACATCCAGATTCTCGATGTCTCATCCGCCGACATTTCGGCTGCTCGGGTGGAGTTTCATCTCCGCCGCAACCCGACGATTGACGGTTACGATCTTGCAACCACGACAGACGGCGTGCACTTCTCGGCCGATCTCGATGCCCCATTCGGCACCGATCTCAAACACTTTGGATCTATTTCGCTGATTTCGCCCGGATCGAGCTTCGCGAAATTTCTCGACGGTCACGGCGATTGGCGTCCAGCAGTCGAGGATTGGCGCAAGAGTGACGGTGGATTGAAGATCAGCAGTCTCGAAATTAGCTGGGGCGATCTGAAGGCCAAAGGTTCAGGTGCGTTGACTGCCGATGCATTGCATCGTCCATTTGGCGCGCTCCACCTCTCCATAGAAGGTTGGAGTAGTCTTTCACAAAGCAACGCATCAACAACCCGAACAAGGGAAGGCCCAGGCATAGCGAAGGCACTTGCGATGGTTGAGTTGAACCAGCACGCATCGGCGGGCAAGCCGCTCGATATTACGGCGACGTTCAAGGACGGCATGTTCTATGTCGGCTCGATACCAGCCGATTTGCTCTCACCGCTTTACTAGGACTTTTTCGGCTTGTTGCGACCGAAGTTCGGCGCAGCGGAATCCTGACCCGCATCGATGATCGAACGACGGATCGCGCGCGTGCGCGTAAAAAGATTGAACAGCACATCGCCATCTCCCCAACGGATCGCGCGCTGAAGCGCCGACAAGTCCTCGTTGAAGCGGCCCAGCATCTCCAACACCGCCTCGCGATTGTTGAGAAATACGTCGCGCCACATTGTTGGATCGGAGGCCGCAATGCGCGTGAAGTCGCGGAAACCGCCGGCGGAAAATTTGATGACTTCGCTCTCGGTGACGGTCTCCAGGTCGTCCGCGGTGCCGACGATGTTGTACGCAATCAAATGCGGCACATGGCTAGT
>DASZML010000326.1:0-2284 GCA_035551875.1 Rhizomicrobium sp. | reverse complement strand
GTCCTTACAGCGCTAGTAAAGCCGGCGTGATCAATCTCGCCACGACGGCTGCAAACTTTCTGTACGGCACCGGCGTGCGCGTGAACGCGATCTGCCCAGGCATCATCGAAACCGGCATGACCAAACCGATCTTCGACCGGGCGCGCGAACGCGGGACGGATAGCAAGATCGGCCAACTAAATCCGCTCAAGCGTTACGGCCATCCCGAAGAGATCGCCGGCGCGGCGCTGTTTCTAGCGAGCGACGATTCTTCTTATGTGAACGGTCACGCCATCCCGGTTGATGGCGGCTTGTCGAGCTCGCTTCCCGTCACGGGGCGCGGCTGATGCGGACGGTCGCTATTGTAGCCACCGTTCTGGCTTTTGTTGGCGCCGCGTATGCTGCTGGCACGCCACAGATCAGTGGCCAACCGCTGGCGAACACCAACACGACGAACGAAGGTCAGGTCATCACCGCGCCGGTGCATCCGAATGTCGTGGCTTCGATCACAACTTTTCCGCCGGGCGCGGAGACCCCGGTGCATAAGCATCTTTATCCGCACTACGTCTATGTGATGGAAGGAACGTTGACGGTCACCAATCTCGAAACCGGCAAGACGTTCCAAGCCAAGCAAGGACAGTTTGTCGTCGAGATGATGAATGTCTGGCACAAGGGCAAGAACGAAGGCACAACGCCGGTGAAGCTTCTTGTGATCGATCAGCTTCCCAACGGCGTTGCCAGCAACATGCTCGTCAAAACGCTGTAAGTGTCAGTAACCCATCAGCCGCGCATAACGATCCCGATGGTAGGAAGCGCCGCCGAACATCGCTTCCGCTACGCGCGCACGCTTCAGATAGAGACCTGAGTCATGTGCATCCGTCATGCCGATGCCGCCATGCATCTGTACCATTTCGTTGGAAACGAGATGGTCGAGTTCGCTCGCTTTCGCTTTCGCCAACGAACATAATTCCGGCACATCGTTGGCGTTGCGGTCGATGGCCGACAGCGCGGCCTCGACGCAAGAGCGCGTGAGTTCCAGATCGGTGAACATCTTGGCGGCCCGATGCTGCAGTGCCTGAAACGTGCCGATCACTTGTCCGAATTGCACGCGGGTTTTCAGATAGTCCAGCGTCGTGTCGAAGCTCTGCACACAAGCGCCTAGCATTTCGGCCGCGATTCCCGCACGGGCGCGATCCAGTATCGATTCCAGCACATCGAAACCGTTGTCGACGCTGCCCAGAATCTCGGCTTCGACATTCTCCAATGTGAGATTGGCAACGCCGCGGCTGTCCACCATCTTGAGCTTCTGCCTTGTCAGACCTTTCGCGTCGCCCTTCACAAGGAACAACGTGACGCCCGATTTCTCGCCCGCTTTGCCGGATGTGCGCGCGGCCACGACGAGCAGATCGGCAGCGCCGCCGTCGACCACGAAGGTCTTCTTGCCGGAGAGCGTATAGCCGCCCCCGGATCTCTTAGCCGATAACGCGACCTTTTCCGGCGCGTGATGCGCGCTTTCATCCACCGCCAGCGCGCCAATCACCTCGCCCTCTGCGATCTTGGGCAGCCATTCCTTTTTTTGCGCGTCACTACCGGCGAGCAGCAGCGCGGTCGTGGCGGTGAGCGCGGTCGAAAGCAGCGGCGAGGCTGTCAGCGTTCGGCCCATTTCTTCCAGCACCAGACCGAGCGTCAAATAGCCGAGGCCCGAGCCGCCGAACTCTTCCGGGATGAGAATCCCGGTCCAACCCATCTCGGCGATTTCTTTCCACGCCACACGGTCGAAGCCATCGTCATTGCCGCTGTCGCGCATTTTGCGGAATGCCGTGACCGGCGATTTCTCGCTCACCCACGCCTTCGCCGCGTCGCGCAGCATCGTCTGTTCTTCGTTTAAGACAGCCATGATCGTTGTTCCTGAGGATTATTGATGATCGAGAAGGCCAAGAATGCGCTTGGCGATGATGTTGTTCTGAATTTCATACGTGCCGCCGTAGATCGTGACGGCTTTGCCACCCAGCCAGGCGCGCGTGGAATCCAGTTCATCGCGCGCGAAGCCGTCGCCTTCCCAGCCGAGAGCCTGCGCACCCATGATTTCCATGAGAAGTTCGGCGCGTTCCTGCTGAAGTTTAGAACCAGCATTCTTCATGATGGATGTCGTCTGGTTCGGGCCTGCATTCGCTTTTGCTTCGGCTTGTGAGCGCGCAATGGTGAGCGCAAACGCCTTGGCGCTCATCAGGTGCTCCGTCAGGCGCGCGCGCAAATCGGAATCCGCGATACGGCCCTTCGCATCCACGCCGACGTAGTTTTTTGC